>CAMJFV010000100.1 GCA_946405045.1 uncultured Bacteroidales bacterium
ATGATAAATCTAAAATACATATGACGAGCACTGAATGGTCGTAGAATTATTTAACATTTTTTAATTCTTTGTTTGTGAAAATATGTTTTTAATCATCTTTTTATAGCATTTGATTCTTACTTTTGCAAAGTTTTGTCCAGAAAAAGGAATGATTGTTAGCAAAGTGACTTTAATAAATATTTGATATGTTTGTGTTGTTTGTTTTTGTGGCGTATGTACATCATTACGAATATGTGAAGTTTTGTTTTCTGGAAAATGAATGGATATAAATAAATTAATATTAATACAATGAAAAGGATATTTTCTTTGATTATGACTTTGATAGCGATACAAATAGTATTAGCTCAAAGTTCGGAAAATCCCAAAATTGATTTGACATTAAAAGAATATTATGTCAAAGAGAAAGAAAATGGTAAGGGGGATGGTTCTTCATGGGACAATGCGATGGGAGGAAATGATTTCGCATATGTATTTAAGAATCTACAAACAGAGGGTGTCACATTCTATGTGGCAGGCGGAACTTATCGTGCGGTATACGATAGCTATGGAAAAGAGACCAATGATATGGAAGCCTGCTGGATCTCTCAACATGGAGCGAACATCTATGGAGGCTACGATCCAAGTGCAACAGGAAACGCGTCAACAACAAAGGCAGATCCCACATTGTACAGAACGATCTTTACAGGAGATCTCAATGACGACGATAATGTGGTTATGCAAAACGACTGTGACGACAAGTTCGAGAACTTTGCAGACAACATGACATCGTCAATGTTGAGAATGAAAATCGCGAGTGACGTACATATCAGTGGAATCGAACTGACAGGAATGTCATTCTCAAAAAGCACATCCCCAGCCCTTATCCAATTGTCAGCAAAGGAGGGTACAGACTATAAGGCGACAATAGACCACTGCAAGTTGAATGTGTCAGATAAGGGAATAGAGATGAACAATGTGGGCTATCTGTTGGTGGACCAGTGCGAGTTTGACCATATCCGCAACGCGGCAGTATATTCAAACAGAGACTTGCGTGTGAGCAATTCAACATTCACTTACACCAATGGCGTCCTTTATCATGGAAATGGAACAGGATTGGTTGTGGAGAACTCTACATTTGTGAAGAACAGTTCCGATATACAGGCATTCAATAACGCAGATGTTCCGTCAACGAGTGCCGAAATCAAGAACAACACATTCATCTCATGCAAGGAAGGAGCTAACTTCGTTATAGCGGATAATGTATCAGCCACGGTTGTAGGAAATATATTCGCTGGCTCAAAAGTCGTGATAAGCAAAGGCGGTAGTGATAAAAAACAGCAGGTGTTTTCAAATAACCTGTTGGCGTGTCAGAAATACAATGTTGGAGAGACAGTCACAGAAAAAGACAATGTAAATCTTGAGAATGCGTCATCACTGTATAATGGAGTCCTGGAAGGAAAATATTCAGAGACAGATGGAACTTTCACACCTGAATTGACATACAAAAATGCGTCAACTCGCACAGTGGCATTGTTGAAGGACAATTTGTCTGACGGCACAACAATCCGTTTCCCTCGTCTTGAGAGTGTGCCTGCGGATCAGCGAGGCGAGTCTCGTTTGGAAAAAACTTGTATGGGTGCATACGAGATAGAATGTGTTTCAGTAGCGGAATCCACAACCTGCACAATAGAAGTCGGGTCTGAGTTTTATGATGGAAAGATATATGAAAATATCGGACGTTACGAGAATATCGTAACTCGTACTAAGAGAACTTACTCAAATTGTGACAGTGTTGTCGTATATACATTGAATGTTGTTCCAAAAAAATCAAATAAGGAGATCTATGTCAAGACTCAAAGAACAGGAACTGGAGATGGCTCTTCGTGGGACAATGCAATGGATGCAAATGATTTTGCGTTTGTGTTTGGCAATCTACAAACAGAGGGTGTCACATTCTATGTGGCAGGCGGAACTTATCGTGCGGTATACGATAGCTATGGAAAAGAGACCAATGATATGGAAGCCTGCTGGATCTCTCAACATGGAGCGAACATCTATGGAGGCTACGATCCAAGTGCAACAGGAAACGCGTCAACAACAAAGGCAGATCCCACATTGTACAGAACGATCTTTACAGGAGATCTCAATGACGACGATAATGTGGTTATGCAAAACGACTGTGACGACAAGTTCGAGAACTTTGCAGACAACATGACATCGTCAATGTTGAGAATGAAAATCGCGAGTGACGTACATATCAGTGGAATCGAACTGACAGGAATGTCATTCTCAAAAAGCACATCCCCAGCCCTTATCCAATTGTCAGCAAAGGAGGGTACAGACTATAAGGCGACAATAGACCACTGCAAGTTGAATGTGTCAGATAAGGGAATAGAGATGAACAATGTGGGCTATCTGTTGGTGGACCAGTGCGAGTTTGACCATATCCGCAACGCGGCAGTATATTCAAACAGAGACTTGCGTGTGAGCAATTCAACATTCACTTACACCAATGGCGTCCTTTATCATGGAAATGGAACAGGATTGGTTGTGGAGAACTCTACATTTGTGAAGAACAGTTCCGATATACAGGCATTCAATAACGCAGATGTTCCGTCAACGAGTGCCGAAATCAAGAACAACACATTCATCTCATGCAAGGAAGGAGCTAACTTCGTTATAGCGGATAATGTATCAGCCACGGTTGTAGGAAATATATTCGCTGGCTCAAAAGTCGTGATAAGCAAAGGCGGTAGTGATAAAAAACAGCAGGTGTTTTCAAATAACCTGTTGGCGTGTCAGAAATACAATGTTGGAGAGACAGTCACAGAAAAAGACAATGTAAATCTTGAGAATGCGTCATCACTGTATAATGGAGTCCTGGAAGGAAAATATTCAGAGACAGATGGAACTTTCACACCTGAATTGACATACAAAAATGCGTCAACTCGCACAGTGGCATTGTTGAAGGACAATTTGTCTGACGGCACAACAATCCGTTTCCCTCGTCTTGAGAGTGTGCCTGCGGATCAGCGAGGCGAGTCTCGTTTGGAAAAAACTTGTATGGGTGCATACGAGAAGGACGAGGAGACAGGAGTGAATGAGGTAAATGACACAGTATGTGATATTTATCCAAATCCAGTAAAAGAGGTTTTGAATATCAGTGATTGTGGTGATTCGTTCTCATACGAAATCATTGATCTGACAGGACGCACAGTGGCATGTGGAATCTCGTTTGGTACTATCGGTGTGTCTGAGCTTTCAAACGGAGTATATTTCTTGAGACTTCAAACTCCCAAACAACAGGTTTGCCAACGATTTGTAAAACAATGAGACGAGAGAGACTATATTTGTAGCGTCTCAAACGATTCATGATCATAGTCCTATAATTAGGATTTGATTATAACATTTAGGAAATCATTACAGAATCATTTCTGTGATGATTTCCTTTTTTTGTCTCTTCTTGTAGTATAATTATGTGCAAATAACTTTTTTTGTTGATTATAGGCATATGTACACATAGTTGGTTTTTTAACATTTTTTAATTCTTTTCTGCTGAAATTATGTTGCAAATCATTTTTCTACAACATTTATTTTCTCTATTTTTGTATGATTTTTGTCCGGGAAATGAATGTTTAAAAAAGAACTTTTTAATTAAGTGTTTGATACATGGTATGTTAAAGTGTCTTTGTCTTATTGTGTATGTGCATTAAAGTGAAAGAGTAGACTGTATTTTCTGGGACAAATAATGTAATATTTAGAAATAATAGAGAATAATTTATATACGATGAAAAGAATATTTTCTTTGATATTGGCTTTGATGGCTGTGCAGATGATGTGGGCAGCCAAAATTACTGTTACAAACACATCTGACGATGTTGAGGAAGAAGGCTCTTTGCGATGGGCATGTAAAACAGCTACAGCAAATGACACTATTGTGTTTAAGTTTAGTACAAAAGGAGATAAAACAATACATATATCATCTTCTCTTTCCACAAAAGCCTCTATTGATGGATCTACCTGGGCTGATTCTATTATTATTGATGGTTATGATGAGGAAAAAGAAACGTATGTTAATTATGGAGTTGATATAAATTCAAGAGATGTTTTTGTAAAAAATATAATTGTTCAGAATTTTTTTTATGGAATTCGATCTATTTTTGGATATAATATATTCCAGAATTGTATAGCTCGTAATTGTAGGAATGCTGGAATTATGACTTCTACTGGAGACTCATTTATTCGTTGTGTTTTTTATAAAAATGGAAGATCGGGCTTATATCCTTATAGCACTTCTGCTAGTATTAATAAAGTAGAATATTGTGAATTTTATGAAAATAAATATGGAATAGACTATAATATTGATGTGAAATACATCAAATGGTCAGATTTTTTGGATAATGTTATTGGACTGATTGTTAATGGAGTTGAAGAAGAAATATCTAATTGTGTAATTTCAGGAAATGATTCGATTGGCTTACTAAATAATGGTTATATACCTAAAGTATCAGATAATATAATAGGATTGTCTGCAGATCAAAGAACTGCTTATCCTAATGGAATAGGATTGTATCATTCGGGAACAAGCAAAAATGGGAAAATAGAATCGTTTACTAATAATGTAGTTTCTGGTAATCGTTATGATGGAATAATTGATATTTCTATGGGGGGATTCGGTAATTTTACAGGAAACTACATAGGTACAAACAAATATTTTGACCAATATACATATTTAGGCAATGGAGGAGATGGACTAAAACCGAACGTAAATCCACGTGGCTATTATGGAGATTTTTCATATAATTATTTTGGAAATAATGGTGGATATGGTTTTATGGGAGAAAATCTTGCTTTTGACCTCAAGATAGAAAAATGTTATTTCGGAATAACTCCAGACGGGCAATCTATGCCTAACGGTAAAGGAGGATTGAAATGGGGATCTAATGCTCTAACGTTAAATGATTGTCATATCGGTTATAATGAAGGAATCGGACTTGATTTTTGTAAACAGGGGCTTCGTGGTGATTTGCAAGTATATGGTGGAAAAATAGTTTATAATAAGAATAGTGGAATTGTACTCGACGTTAATACTAATTGGTTAGAGGTTGTTGATGTTGTTTTTGATTCCAATGGAGAATCAGCTATTGCTTTGAATACCGAACATTCGATCTCATCTTTAATTTCCGGAAACAAATTCCTGCATACGAACAAAGCGTATCCTGCATTTAAGACGACCGCCCCTTATCCTGTGCCAGAGTTCACATCGTGTAAGATGACAGAAAAAACAATTGTGATAGAGGGAAAAATTGATACGGCAGCTAAAGCTAAAATAGAGTTGTTCTATACCTCACAAGGAGAGCAGACTGCGGAAATGCTTGTCGATTCGTTCTATACAAATGCCGATGGTACGTTCTCTGACACATTGGACAGATCTATGTTTGTTGGAAAAAGTGTTATAAGCTTTAATGCAACTGCCACATATGGAAAAATCACATCACCTTTATCGGATCTGGTATCTCCATCGTTGGGAAGAGTTGATCTGGCAAGTACTGAATTTTATGTCAAAATGGATGGCTATGGAGATGGCTCTTCTTGGGAGAATGCTATGAATCTTCAAACATTTATATACTATCTGCCACAGGTGATGAATGGATCAACTTTCTATGTGGCGGAAGGTCGTTATGTGCCGACATCTAAAGGATTTAAAATTAATAGCTCTGTTTCTATTGTTGGAGGATTTTCTCCAGATGCGACGTCAGGAGCTGTAGCTGATCCTGTTAGGTATAAAACTGTTTTCACAGGAGACCCAAGTGGTGATGATTATGTCGTGGAAGATCAATATCTGTCGGATCCAAGTAATGATGATGTTATTTTTAGTGAGTCTGCTTGGCTTTTCATGGCAGGAAATTTTGATGTCCGTATATCAGGATGTGAATTGTCTGGAACCAGAAATGCCAGAAATCGTGTCTTTCCAATAAGTTGTGGAAATTTGTATTTGACAAATTGTACATTTGAAAAAACAGGAATGATTAACGGACCAGATAAGAAAAAAGTTGTGGCAGATGGGTGTATTTTTAGAAATTTGATTAATGGATATACACCTTCTGGTTTATTCGAGCAGGATTCTGTTTATGTAAATAATTCAGTCTTTGAAAATTTGCAAGGTTTAGCTTCGACTTGTTTTGATCGATCTTTAAGTATTGTTGATATTAGAAATTCCATTTTCAAAAATATAAAGAATGGCAAATCTATATTTTTTTCAACGAAGAATGTTTATCTGTATAACAATCTTTTTGTTGGAGTCTCTCAAGTGAATAACGAAACAAACTTTTTGCTTGTTAAGGATACCGCTGTCATTATAGGAAATATTTTTAAGGATTGTGATTATGAAAATTTGGTCAATACTACAGACCATACTTTCATCAAGCATAATTTGTGTGAAAAAATATTAGGAACAGATGATGATATCAATACGGGAGATTTAGCTGATTTCGTTGTGGATGGAGTTTACAATAAGACAACGGGAACATTTGTGCCTACATATTCAGATTGGGGAGGCTATGTTCCAACCATAGTCACAAAATCCGACACATTGCCTGACGGTAGATCCATTCGATTCTCTCTTAATGAGACTAAGGTCCTTACCGATCAGCGTGGTGTGTCTCGTTTGCCGAAGACTTGTATGGGAGCATACGAGATCGGATG
>CAMJFV010000101.1 GCA_946405045.1 uncultured Bacteroidales bacterium
TCTGTATATGAATGTATATTGCTTTGAACTATGAGTAGGACGTTGTGTTCTAATTTCTAATTTATCTTTTGAAGCAACTATCTGGTACTCCTCATACTCTTCAAATTCTTCTTTTGTGGAAATGATACACATGTTGTTTCTGACATCTGTCTCGAAATGATCCCCTCTGTTTAAGACCAGCATGAGTCCACGATTATAATAATTGTCAAAGTGTCCGTCTGAGTTTATGGCGTCTCGTTCGTCTTTGATTAGAATAAGATAATCCTCTAGTCCATCTTTATTCACATCGCATTTGTATGAAGTGCTATCATAGACAAATGGCTTTTCAACCAATGAGTGAAACTCATCTGGAGATTTGCAAGATAATCTTTTTTGTGGAATGATGTTGTCAGAATTATATTCAAAGGTGAAGAATGATATCTATGGATTTTCAAGGTTGTAATTGGATGCTTCTTCTGTACTTAGATATTTTTTATTTCCTTTTGTTTCAATCCAAATGCTGTCGACGCTGGAGATTTTGATCTTTATATTTTCCTTCTTATTTTCAATCATGTTTGGGAGGATTGTATCGACGTCATTTGTTGTTTGCTTTTGAGTAATTGTTAGTTCTTCCTTTTTTCCATTCTGGCAAGATGACATAATGATGAAGAAAGACAAAATGAAAAAGAGTTTATTCATAGAGGTTTGTATGAAGAATGTTTATACTAGGATGGATGTTTTGTCAAAGATAGTATGTTTTTATAAAACAACCAATAAAGGCGGTCATAGGACTGTAACCGTCTTTGGTATAGAAAGTATTACATGTTGCAAACGTCATCAAATTTATCGTTTACGTCAAGCATCCATTTTGGAAGCTTAATCTTTGCAAGTTCGATAAGTTTTTCTGGCATTTCCTTATAGAATGCGTATGCTATCGGACAAGATATAGCAGCCATTGTATCTGCGTCTCCACCAGTTGCGATTGTCTTTTTCAGACAGTCTTCAAAGTCGGTACTTTCAAGGAAACATATTATACTGGCAGGCACAGTGTCCATGCATGTTTCATTAAACTGATAAGATGGCTGAAACGATTTGTATTTTACTCCTTCCCATTTTGGATAAAACTTGTCAAGCACATTAGTACGGATATATTCTTTATCATGTCCGTGCATTGCGTAGAAGATGGCAAGAGCAGTGGCAACAGCACCTTTTATTCCCTCTGGATGATTATGAGTTGGAAGAGCAGTCTTAGTCGCAAGATCAACACATTCCTTTTCGCTTTTTGCCAAGAATCCAGCCGACGATACTCTCATCGCAGATCCATTGCCCCAACTATTGTATGCTGGTGCTATACCAGGTTTTGATAGCCAATTACGGAACCCTAATCCGTAGCAACGGTTAGGATCGGCTAAGCATCTGTTTTTTAAGCGTTCTGCGATATCTTTACCTTCCAAGAAAGCCTCTGCACAAGCGAAGGTGCAAACAGAGTCGTCTGAATAATCGTTTTTTGGATGGAACAAGTTTATATTATCGTAATCTTTCCAAGCGATGAATTCGTATGGCACACCACAGATATCTCCAATTGTAGCTGATAATAACAAATTCTTCATAGACTTAATGTTTGTGTTATTTTGACGCAAAGTTAATATGTAATTCTGAATAATAAAAATAAATTGTGTAAAAAATACATATATTTGTGTGAAAACACAGGATTTCATGAATTTTATTCAAAAAACTACATACACCTTTAGGTGTTCTATTCCGGTAGACGGAATGTATTATGAAGACGGGATTTTTCACATTAGGGGATTAATAAAAGCCAGCGGTAGTGATAATAACAAATCAATGCCTTATTTTTGTTGATTTAACCGCCTATGAGAGCGTTTATGCTGTTTGTGCACACATTCCCTAGGCAAATGTGAAAAGAGGGCTAAAACGTGACATAAAAACGCCTTTAGGTGTTTTATGCCGGTAGATGGAATGTATTTTATAAATCCTTTGGATAAAACCAATAAAGGCGGTCACATTCCTGTAACCGCCTTTGGTATTATCATGACACGACGTCGTGATTGTGACACGCATGTCCGTGCGTCTCTACGTGCGAATATGTGTCGTTTTATTTTGACAATAGGAATTTTTTGAAATCGTCAAAATTCTTGGTCATGGCAACGCTCTGCTTCTTTCCTTTCATAAACTCCTGAAGCTTTGCTGGTATTTTGACTTCGTCTTTGATGATTTTCTCCACAGTATCCTTAAACTTGGCTGGATGGGCTGTCTCAAGGAACACACCTACTTCGTTTGGCTTAAGCATCTCTGTCAATGCTCTGTAGCCCACTGCTCCGTGTGGATCAAGCAAGTAGCCTGTCTTCTTGTAGCAGTCTGCCAATGTCTCCGCAATCTGCTCGTCTGTGTATGTGCATCCGCTGATCTCTTTGCTGATCTCTGCGTGGCTCTCTCCATATAGGTCGTAGATACGGGCGAAATTGCTTGGATCACCTACGTCCATTGCGTTTGCGATAGTCTGGACAGATGGCTTTGGCTCATACTTGCCTGTCTGCAAATATTTGAAGAAGATGTCGTTGCGGTTGTTGGCTGCGATGAAGCGAGAAACAGGTAGTCCCATTCTTTTGCCAAACAAACCAGCTGTGATGTTTCCAAAGTTTCCTGAAGGCACACAGATGACGATATTGTCTTTCTTGCCCATCTTGTGAAGCTGTGCCACTGCGTAGAAATAGTAGAATGCCTGTGGCAAGAAACGTGCGACGTTGATGGAGTTGGCACTTGTAAGCTTCATGTGTGCGTTAAGATCGGCATCCATGAATGCTGATTTCACCAATGCCTGGCAGTCGTCGAACACTCCGTCTACCTCAAGAGCAGTGATGTTCTTGCCAAGTGTTGTGAACTGGCACTCCTGGATAGGACTCACTTTGCCCTTTGGATAAAGCACGAAGACGCGGATGCCCTCTACTCCAAGGAATCCGTTAGCTACGGCTGATCCTGTATCTCCGGAAGTGGCAACCAATACGTTGACCTCTTTCTGTCCCTCTTTGGCGATGAAATAGCCAAGAAGACGTGACATGAATCTGGCACCTACATCTTTGAATGCAAGTGTTGGTCCGTGATAAAGTTCCAAACTGTAGATGTTGTCGTTGACGTGTGTAAGTGGAATGTCGAAAGAGAGTGTGTCGTACACAATCTTCTTCAATGATTCGGCGTCTACATCCTCACCAAAGAATGCGTCTGCAACAACGTATGCGATCTCCTGTAGGCTCATGTCCTTCATGTTCTCGAAGAATGAGTCTGGAAGATGCTTGATTACCTCTGGCATGAACAAACCTTTGTCTGCCGCAAGTCCTTTTACAACGGCTTGCTGCAAAGTGGCTTTGTCTGCCTTTTTATTTGTGCTATAATACTTCATCTTTTTATTTAATTAAGAATTAAGAGATAAAAGTTGAGAATTATGCTCTTATTCAAATATTCTCGTTTATTACGCTCGCCCTTGCGGGCTCGCGTTGGCGGATGGGTTAGGGAGTTCCTCCCTTAACAATCCTTAAATTATTTGCCAACAGAATTTAGTCGTCAAGCAGGGCTTTGATGAACTCGTCGCCGACCAATGTGCCGTATGCACCGTCCGCACATGAGAACTCATCGTATTTCTTCACGTCATCACCGTCTACTCCTGGTTTGTAGATCAGGAATGGGATAGGTGCCGAGATATGCGTTTTGATGCGGCATGGAGTAGGGTGGTCTGGAAGGATGGCTATTGCCACTGGCTCATTCCAATTCTTCACCTCTTCATAAATCGGTTTGACGATTCTGTTCTCAAGATACTCCACCGTCTTCAGTTTCAATTCCACATTGCCTTCATGTCCTGCTTCATCGCTCGCCTCTATGTGGAGATAAACGAAGTCGGACTTCTTCAAAGCGTCGATAGCTGCCTGTGCCTTGCCTTCGTAGTTGGTGTCATACAATCCCGTCGCACCTTCCACTTCAATGATGTCAAGACCAGCGTATTTGCCGATGCCACGGATCAAATCGACAGCAGAAATGACAGCTCCGCTCTTCACACCGTACTCCTCTTTCAATGTCTTCATCTGAGGCTTGTATCCTGCAGACCAAGGCCAGATACTGTTGGCTGGATCTTTTCCTGCTGCGACGCGAGCTTTATTGACAGGATGGTCGGCAAGAATCTCCTGCGACTTGATGATCAACTCGTTGAGCAGATCAGCTGTCTTCTGTGCTTCTGGCACTTCCGCCTTTACAAGCACATCCTTGAATGGAGTGCCTGGCACGTCGTGAGGAGGAGTGCATTTCACTCTCTTGTCGCCACCTTTGATTTTCAATAGGTGACGGTATGATATACCTGGGAAGAAACGTGTGATCTCGTCTCCAAGTTTTTCATTCAGATAGTCGATAAGCACGTATGCCTCTTCATCAGAGATGTGTCCGGCAGAGTGGTTTTTGATGATGCCGTTCTCAATACAGATTATATTGCAACGCATCGCCATCTCTCCTGGCTCTATGTCTACGCCCATGCTGGCTGCCTCCAACGAGCCGCGACCCTCAAAGACTTTGCGAACATCGTAGCCCAACACTTCAAGGTTGGCGATTTCGCTGCCTGGGTGGAATCCTTCAGGCACCGTCTCCAAAAGGCCACAACGACCTTTTTGTGCAAGCAAATCGATAGTCGGTATGTTTGCAGCCTCAAGTATAGTTTTATTTCCTAACGACGGAATACGCTCGTCAGCCATTCCGTCGCCAAGGATAATCAAATGTTTCATAATGCCAAAGAATCTTTATTTGATTATCTGATGTTTGCGATGCTGATGATGTCGGCGAAGACACCGGCAGCAGTCACAGCAGCACCTGCACCATAACCACGGATCATCATTGGATCCTTGTATCTTGCTGTGTTGATGATGATCAAGTTGTTGCTTCCCTCAAGATCGTAGAATGGGTGGCGTGAGTCGACAGCCTGCAGACCAACCTTAGTCTTTCCTTCATCAAGAGTGGCAACGAATCTCCAACGTTTGCCTTCTGCTGCGATAACCTTTCTCTTCTCCTCGAACTCAGCGTCGAATTTCTCAACCTTTTTCCAGAAATCATCAAGAGTGCCTTCGAAGAAATCATCAGGGATGAACAGGTTCTTCTCAACGTCTTCCTGACTAACCTTCAAACCGCTCTCACGTGCAAGGATAACCAATTTTCTGATCACATCCTTACCGCTTAGGTCGATACGTGGATCTGGCTCAGCGAATCTTGCCTCCATAGCCATCTTGATAGCCTTGCTCAAAGGAATCTCTTCGCTGATAGTGTTGAAGATAAAGTTCAATGTTCCTGAAAGGACAGCCTCAAGTTTCACGATTCTATCACCAGAGTAGATCAAATCACCGATTGTGTTGATGATAGGAAGACCGGCTCCAACGTTAGTCTCGAACAAATATTTGATACCTCTCTTACGAGCTGTGTTCTTCAAATTGATGTAATTGTCATAGTCGCCAGACGCTGCGATCTTGTTGGCGCAGACAACTGAAATATTGTGCTGAAGCAGATCTAAATACATTGCTGCGATCGCTGGAGCTGCAGTACAGTCTACGAATACACAGTTGAATGCATTAAGCTCGAACAATGCCTTCTTCAACGACTCTGGAGTCGACTCCTTACCCTCTGTCTTCAAAAGCTCGTTGTACTTAGTCAAGTCGACGCCGTTGCGATCCAAGATAAACTTAGATACGTCTGCAACACCCATCACATTAAGTTTCACGCCATTCTGGTTCATGATAAGCTCTTTCTGAGAGTGAAGCTGCTCAAGCAAGCTGCCTCCCACAGTACCAGTACCAACTACGAATATGTTCAACTCCTGGTACTCAGTCAAGAAGAAAGACTCGTGGATAGCGTTCAGTGCTTTCTTGATGTTTTTCTTCTCAAGTACCACTGTTATGCTTGTCTCGGAAGAACCCTGGTTCATTGCGACGATGTTGATGTTGTTGCGTCCAAGGGCGTTGAACAACTTGCCTGCTGTGCCTGTAGCGTTCTTCATGTTCTCGCCGACGATGACAACAGAAGCAAGATCACGCATTGTCTGCACTTTGCAAGAATCTATTGAAGAAAGGTTCTGGCTCAAATTGTTGAAGTATCCTTCGTATTCCACAGGGATACATACAGAGAATGATCCGCCTGCTGCAGAAAGAGAGAACACAGTGTAAGGCACGTGGTCGCTTTCAAGAACCATAGCCGATTCCGACACCAAACGAGGAAGATAGTCAGAAGGAAGTCCTGAGAATGTGTACATAACACAGTCGTCCTGGCTTGCGATACCCTTGATAACTTTATCTTCAGGATTTGGAGTGGCTGAAATCACAGTTGTGTTACCGTTGCAGATATTCTTCATTGATAGAGGAATCTTAGCCTCTGCAAGTGGAGTAAGAGCGTCTGAGAACAAAGTTCCGACACCATTTATAGAAAGTTCTCTTGCCTCCTCGTAGCTCATGTGCTCGATAAGGTATGCCGACGTGATTTTTTTAGGATCAGCGCTCATAAACTCATCGGTAGGCTTCCACACCTGCACCTCCTGAGCTCCCATCACTTTTGCGATGTAAGCGGCAGTAAGGTCTGATGAACCACGGCCAAGAGTGGCGATCTCGTCGTCATTTGTTCCGGCGATGAAACCCTGGCAAACAACAGCACCTTTGATTTTT
>CAMJFV010000102.1 GCA_946405045.1 uncultured Bacteroidales bacterium
CGTTCGATTTCTGGCTTAACGCTTCTTTGGCTTTCTTTTGGCTTTGTGCGTTTGCTTCTGCCACACACGATATAGCTGCTGACGGATTGTATATCCTTGCTCTCGACACTAACCAGCAGTCGTTCTTTGTTGGCATCCGCAACACGTTTTATCGAATCAGCACTGTGCTTTGTCAGTGGGGATGTCTGGTGCTGGCTGGTCAGTTGTTTGAGAAGAATACCGTCGACGGGATGGATATGATACCTGCCCATGCTAGTGCGTGGAGCACCGTCTTTTATATAATGGCGATTGCGTTCCTTGTGTTGTCCGTTTATCATTTCGCCTTTTTGCCGAACGATAAAAAACGTCTGGAATCAATATCTGCAGTAGAGACGTACGAACGTGCGTCTGAGGAAAATGGATGCACATCAGAAAACGGATGCCCGTCTCAGGAAGGAATAGTAGCGTCGCTGAAGAATAATTTCAAATCATTTTTCGCTAAATTCACGGGTAGAGAGCTCCTTCTTGCACTTCTTTTCATCTTCACTTACCGTCTTGGTGAGGCTCAGCTTGGAAAAATAGCCCAACTTTTCTTGAAAGACACATATGAGAATGGCGGACTTGGATTGACGTTGACGGATGTCGGCAATATTTATGGTCTTGTCGGTGTGATCGCATTGATGGTTGGTGGTGTCCTTGGTGGAATCGCAGTGTCGAAATACGGATTGAAGAGGATGATGTTCCCGATGTTGTTGTTTATGAATATTCCTAATGTGGTGTATATATTCTTGAGTTCGACTCAGACCGCATTTCTTCCCACTATCTATGCTATGGTTGCGATCGAGCAATTCGGATATGGATTCGGATTCACAGCGTTCACTCTATACCTTGTTTATATATCGCAGGGTAAATATTCCACAACACATTACGCTATCTGCACAGGATTGATGGCTCTCGGAATGATGATCCCGGGAATGATCGCAGGATATATGCAGGAGACGTTGGGATACACGAATTTCTTCATTTGGGTATGCATCTGCACGATACCTCCGTTTTTCATTGCTCCGTTGCTTAAGATAGACAGAGATTTCGGTGTGAAATAAATGTGACGATAATGAAGTAAACGGCAGAAAATGTCAACGATAAGAAAAAAAATGTAATTTTGTACGTCAAAATAAACTTAAACTTAAAATAAATGAAGCTAACAGGAAGAAGAACATCCAGCAATGTGGATGACAGACGTGGAGTAAGCGGCAAGGCTGTCGGTGGTGGTAGCCTTTTGGTTGCAGCAATCGTAGGTGTGTTCACATACTTGCAGACAGGAAGCGTAGTGTCTGGACTATCAGCAGGTTGGAACTCATATTCAAGCCAGCCAAAGGTTGAGACAGGTAGTGGCTACACTCCAACTAAGGAAGATGAAGAGAAATATCAGTTTGCTGCACAGATCCTTGCCGGTACAGAGGATGTGTGGACAGAGATCTTCAAGAATTCTGGTATGACATACAAAGCACCTAAGATGGTGGTGTTCCGTGGTTCTGTATCGTCGGCATGTGGAAATGCCACTTCAGAATCTGGTCCTTTCTACTGTTCTGGTGATCAGGCTGTATATATCGACCTTGATTTCTTCGATCAGTTGGAGACAAACTATGGAGCTAAGGGAGATTTCGCAAAGGCATACGTGATCGCTCACGAGGTAGGTCATCATGTGCAGTATCTTCTTGGTACATTGCAGCAGGTTTCACAACAGCAGTCAAGAGTTTCACAAGTTGAGAGCAACAAGTTGAATGTCCGTCTTGAACTTCAGGCTGATTTCTTCGCAGGTGTTTGGGCTCACCATGATAATGCAAAGTATAATTCAATGGAGGCTGGTGATATTGAGGAAGGTCTGAATGCGGCTTCAAAGATTGGAGACGACTATCTTCAGCAGCAGGCATACGGACGTACTCAGCCAGAGACATTCAACCACGGTACCTCAGCTCAGCGTTCACGTTGGTTGAAGAAAGGTTTTGAGACAGGTGATCCTGGCAAGACAGCGAAATCTATCTTTGAGTTGCCTGATGCCCAACTTTAATAGAATTAGAAATTATAAATGCTGAATGCGGGGTTTGTGAGCATTTGGCATTAATGAATAAAGCGGAAGAGTCGATGATTCTTCCGCTTTTTTGATTCCAAAATTTTTAATGATTATTAAGTTGCTTGTCCTAACGGACTCGCAAAGGAGAAGAGGGGTTAGGGCGTTCCGCCCTTAACAATCCTCTTTTTTGTGTGACAAAATCTTTTAATTAAGTTTAAGCAGCTTATAAATTTGTGGTGAATGAGTAGAATGAACAGTAATCATAAATGCAGAATTCTAAATTCATCATTCAAAAAAAACAGACTGTACATTTCTGCACAGCCTGTTTTTATTTTGAAACGATTAATTTCGTCTTTTCGAAATCAAATGTTATTTCAACATTGGATTGTTCAACTTTACAGGAGATGTTGCTGTTGCCTCAAGTTCTCCCGTCAACACCTTTACGACAGATTTCTGTGTGAATGTGTCGATGCTGTAGGCGTTGATCTTAGTTGGAACGATTCCTTCGTAGATTTCCAATGAATAAGGGTTCGCGTATGAGATTGCGATTTTCTTCTTTGGATCCAACATATTGGCTGTCCATACTCCAAATGATTCCTTGTTCTTAAGCAAGCAAGTGCCAAGAGGGTGGAAATAACGGTTCTCGAAGCAAACAAGGATCTTATCGTAGTTGTTCAATGAGTCGATTCTGTAACCCCATGCGTAGAAGTGAGGGTTTTCAAAGATGTCGACGCTGAATCCACGGCTTTCCAACTCTCTCTTTGTGACTGCGAATTTCTCCACTGTCATCTGTTCTCCGATCTCAATAAGGGCAATTCTCTTTCCGTTTTCTGCCTTGATAGGAAGAAGATTGTCGCTGTTCTCAACCACTGTGATGGCTTTGTCTGCAACGGCAGCACCTGTCTTCTTAACAAATGCTTTGTCTGCATCTGTCATTGGAGTGGCGATAGTGTGATTCTCTTTCTTGTTGTAGCCGAAGCGTTCACGCATAGCCCAAACACGCTCAACAGCGTCATCCAAACGCTCCATTGGAATCTCTCCACGTAGGATTCTTGCCTCTACTGTGTCCATATACGCAAGTGATGGCCACAAAACAACGTCAGCACCAGCTGCGAAACACTGTACGGATACTTCAAGCTCATTCTTGTAGTAGCCTGCGCATCCACCCATGTTGAGTGCGTCTGTGATGATTACACCTTTATAGTTGAACTCATTTTTTAGCATGTCAACCATAAGCTCCTTAGAAAGAGTAGCAGGTGGCAACTGACCGTTGATCTTCTGTGTCTGGAATGCAGGCAACTGAATGTGGCCGACCATGATAGAGGCAGCGCCACCATCGATCAATCCCTTGAACAATTTTCCAAATGAGTTCATCCACTCCTCTTTCGACAAAGAGTTGGCTGTAGTCACGATATGCTGGTTGCGCATTGTCACACCGTCGCCAGGGAAATGCTTTACTGTAGAGATGACATTTTTAGAGTGAAGTCCGTTGATCTGGCTTTTCAAGATTGGAAGCGCTTTGTTCACGTCGTCTGAAACCGAACGTTCAACCACCAATTCCTGAAGAGGATTCATATTAAGGTCTGACACTGGATGAAGAAGCCAGTTGAATCCCATCTCACGTGCCTCCATTGCGATAGCCTGCTCTGAATCGTAGGCTAGGGCAGTGTCTGCGGCAGCACCAAGCGACATGCCGACAGGTAGATGTGTATATTTAGAATATGTCTCGCCGATACCTCTTTCGAAATCCTCGCATACAAGCATAGGAACCTTCGAGTATTCGTTGTATTCTTTCAGAATCTCAGGTAATACTTCCAATGGATCTTTTGGACTATATTTCTCTTTCAAATACCAGTCCGCAATAAACAAACTGCCGACAGGATATTTCTCCAAGAATCCTTTGATTGATCCGTTTCCAGCTGCCTTATGGTCTTGTGTCAGAGCAACAACCATCATTGTCTGTCCGATCTTTTCACGAAGTGATAAAGATTTCCAAGAAGTGTCTTTTGCAATAGGTGATTTTTCGGCAGTTGACTCTACGTTTTCCTTTTTAGCAGAGTCTTTGTTGGCATCAGTGCGGTTACATGATGTGCCAAGCAATAGACCACATAAAAGTGATAAATAAATTTTTTTCATAAATGAATTATATCTTGTAGTTTTATTTGATTCCTAAACATTGGAGGATGTAAATCATCATTCAATGCAAACGTTACAAAAATAACAAATAAATATGAAATGCGAAATCAGGAATAGAAATTATGTCACAATGGATTTTCCAAATACAAAAAAGGCCACACATTTCTGTATGGCCTAATTATGCATTATGCACGTCAATGATCGAATGTTACACAATGACTGACATTATGTGACACGCACGTCAATGACCGAAAATCACGTAATGAATGATGACATTATGTGACACGCACGTCAATGACCGAAAATCACGTGATGAATGATGACATTATGTGACACGCACGTCCGTGCGTCTCTACGATTGTCGGATTAATATGATCTTGCAAACAAAACTCTGCATTTGCTTGGTTTGCCAGTCACCATACATTTGCCTGGCTCTTTGTCGCCAGCGATGTAAGAGTCGAATGGCACGCAACGGATTGTTGCCTTTGTCTCTTCCTTGATAAGTGCCTCTGTCTCAGCTGTTCCGTCCCAGTGAGCAAGGATGAATCCACCTTTCTCGATCTCTGTCTTGAACTCCTCGTATGTGTCGACTGTCTTGATGCTTGCGTTGCGGAAATCAAGAGCTTTCTTCAACATGTTAGCCTGAATGTCAACAAGAAGTTTCTCTACGTATGACACTGTATCTGTAAGGTTGATGCTCTCCTTTGTCAAGTTGTCACGACGTGCCACTTCGATAGTGCCGTTCTCCAAGTCTCTTGCTCCCATACAAAGTCTTACAGGAATTCCCTTCAACTCATACTCTGCAAACTTGAATCCTGGACGCTTCTGTGAATCATCGTCGTATTTAACAGAAATGCCTTTCGACTTCAACTCCTTGATGATTGGATCCAACTTTTCTGCGATGGCATTCTTCTGGTCGTCTCCCTTGAAGATAGGAACGATAACAACCTGGATTGGTGCCAATTTTGGAGGAAGCACAAGACCGTTGTCGTCTGAGTGAGTCATGATCAAAGCACCCATCAAACGAGTTGAAACACCCCAAGATGTAGCCCAAACGTAGTCCATTCCACCTTCTCTGTTCTGGAACTGTGCATCGAATGCTTTTGCGAAGTTCTGACCTAGGAAGTGTGAAGTTCCGCTCTGAAGAGCCTTTCCATCCTGCATCAAAGCCTCGATTGTATATGTGTCGACAGCACCTGCGAAACGCTCTGTCTCACTCTTTACACCCTTGATTACTGGCACTGCCATCACGTTTTCTGCGAAATCACCGTAGACGTGAAGCATCTTCTGTGCTTCTGCCTCTGCCTCCTCACGTGTCTCGTGTGCTGTGTGACCCTCTTGCCACAAGAATTCAGCTGTACGAAGGAATGGACGTGTACGCATCTCCCAGCGCATCACGTTTGCCCACTGGTTGCAAAGGATAGGAAGATCACGGTAGCTGTGGATCCAACCTTTATATGTGTTCCAGATGATAGTCTCAGAAGTAGGGCGGACGATTAGCTCCTCCTCTAGTTTTGCCTCTGGGTCGACAACAACACCGTCGCCAGTCTCATTTGTTTTTAGACGGTAGTGTGTTACAACGGCACACTCCTTAGCGAATCCCTCTACGTGCTCAGCCTCTCTTGAAAGGAAAGACTTAGGGATTAGAAGTGGAAAATATGCGTTGACGTGGCCAGTCTCCTTGAAACGTCTGTCAAGCTCAGCCTGCATCTTCTCCCAAATGGCGTAACCATAAGGTTTGATCACCATACATCCTCTTACAGGCGATTGCTCTGCGAGGTCTGCTTTTACTACCAAATCATTGTACCACTGTGAGTAGTTCTCTGCACGTGGGGTCAATTCTTTTGCCATATATTTTTTTATGTTTTTCTCTTAGTTTAATACTGCCTTGAAGCGTTTGATGAACTCATCTGCGTCTGCTTTTGTCAAGCACAAAGGTGGAAGAAGACGCAATACGTGTGTGCCGCTGCATCCTGTGAACACGTGCTGCTCGAACACAAGTTTTGTACGGATCTCTTTGTATGGCACCGTCAACTCGATTCCGATCATCAATCCCTCTCCACGTACTTCTGCGATAAGTGGAGAATCGATGGCTTTCAACTGCTTCATTAAGTAGTCTCCAACCTCAGCCGCATTAGCGACCAAGTTTTCTTTCTCCATGATGTTGAGAACGCTGATAGCTGCCGCACAACCAAGATGGTTTCCTCCGAATGTTGTTCCTAACTGACCGTAAACAGCTTTGAACTTAGGTGAGATCAACACTCCAGCCATTGGGAATCCGTTTGCGATACCCTTTGCCACAGTGATCATATCTGGTTTTACGCCAAGGTGCTGGTGGGCGAAGAACTTACCGCTACGTCCGTAACCACATTGTATCTCGTCGCAGATAAGCACAGTCTCGTATTTGTCGCAAAGTTCACGCAATCCGCTCAAAA
>CAMJFV010000103.1 GCA_946405045.1 uncultured Bacteroidales bacterium
GCAGAATTAGTTAATGAGATATCTGTACGCACAGGAATTAGCTGTGAAGATACGCTTATTGTAGTTGAGGGTTTTATGTCGGAGGTTAAGAGAGCGATGCGTAAAGGTGACAACATTTACTTACGCGGATTCGGTACTTTCCTAGTAAAGACAAGAAAAGAGAAGACTGGTAGAAACATCACTCAGAAGAGTACAATCATCATCCCTGAGCACAAAATAGCTGCGTTCAAGGCAACAAAGGACTTCATTTATGAGAATGGAGACTATATGAGCGTAGAAGGCAAGAAATAAGCTGGAAGTGAACTTTAGTAAAAATTATTAATACATTAGATTATGCCAAGCGGTAAGAAGAGAAAAAGACATAAAATGTCTACTCACAAGCGCAAAAAAAGACTAAAGAAGGATCGTCATAAGAAGAAATAATCCTTCGCGGTATTTTGCAAAAAGAAAGCTAAGAACAAACGTTGATTGCCGTAAAAAGCTCAGTGTTTGTTCTTTCTTTTTATCCAAGACCATGAAGACGGTGCAATCATTTGTTATTCAGAGTATTATCCCGTCTAGACATGAATATTATTTATCATACAGATGTCTTACAAATAAGATTGCATTTAGTCCTCAACAAAAACAAATAAAAGTGAATAACGAACTTATTATTGACGTTCAGGAAAACGAAGTAAAGATTGCCCTCCTTGAGGACAAGAAACTCGCATCCTACCACTCGGAGAACAGAGGAACGGAAAACAAGTACGCCGTGGCCAACATCTATCTGGGCAAGGTAAAGAAACTTATGCCTGGACTTAACGCCGCTTTCATCGACGTGGGATACGACAAAGGAGCTTTCCTCCACTATCAAGACTTAGGCCGAGGCTATCGTTCAACCCAACGATTCCTTCGCAACGTCCTTATGGAAGGAAGCCGAGCACCTAAAGTGCAGGATGTAGAGCTTGATCCGATCTTGGAAAAGAACGGTGACATCAAGGATGTTCTTGCACCAGGACAGGAAATATTGGTGCAGATTGAGAAAGAGCCGATCTCTACAAAAGGTCCACGTCTGACTGCGGAAATCACCATCGCGGGAAGATTCCTCGTACTTGTCCCATTGTCGGACAAGGTGTTCGTGTCTCAGAAGATCAAGTCGAATGCAGAAAGGAAACGTATCAAGGAGATCCTTTCCAAATGTCTGCCAAAAAACTTCGGCTGTATCGCACGTACAATGTCGGAGGGCAAGGAAGAGGCTGATTTCAAAGAAGAACTTGAAGATTTGATCAACAAATGGGAGAACATGGTTGCCAACCTCAACAAAGAGGATCTGCCAAAACTTGTGCTCAAAGAGATGGACTCTGTGACTGGTCTGCTCCGCGACACACTATCTCCTGACTATGACAGCATCGTCGTCAACGACAAGAATGTCTACAAAGAGGTCATCAGCTACGTAAACCAAATTGCCCCAGAAAAGAAAGATATCGTCCAGTACTACGAGGATGACATTCCTTTGTTTGATTTCTACAAGGTGACCAAACAGATCAAGAGTTCATTCGGCAGAACAGTTGTGTTCAAGAATAGTGCGTATCTGGTGATCGAGCAGACAGAAGCTTTGATGGTGATCGACGTGAACAGCGGAAACCGTTCAAAAAGCAGCAACGACCAGGAGACAAACGCACTTGAAGTCAACCTTGCAGCCGCTGACGAAATTGCAAGACAATTGCGTCTTCGTGATATCGGAGGAATCGTAGTGATCGACTTCATTGACATGGCCAAGGGAGAAAATCGCGTCGCTCTATACGACAGAATGCGTCAGAACATGGCTCGCGACAAAGCCCGCCACAACATCCTGCCATTGAGCAAGTTCTGTCTGATGCAGATCACTCGCCACCGTGTGCGCCCAGTAACCAATATCAAGACAGAAGAGGTTTGCCCTACTTGCCACGGAACCGGGAAGTCGCAACCGACGATTCTGTTTGAACATGAGATCGAAGAGAAGATCCGTTATGTGAAGGAAGAGAAGAAGATCACAGATTTCACGATTTTCGTGCATCCATACGTCTACACATATTTAAATAGTGGATTCTTCTTCAACAGTTTGAAATGGAAGTGGCGCCGCAAATACTGTAAATTCAATCTGCTCAAAAACGAAGATTTCGGTATGCTTCAATATAAGTTTATCGATAAGGATGGAGCAGAAATAAGCCTAAACCCCGAAAAAGAAGAATTAGCGATAGAAGAAACTATCGAAGAAAGCCAAGACAAAGTCACAAAGAAATAATACAAAAGGCGGAACAAATGTTCCGCCTTTTTTCTCATTTGCAACATATAGTCACGTAATAAAAAACAAAACGGCCAAGGATTTCATCCCCAGTCGTTTTGCATTATGACACATTTTTAGAAATAACATCGTTTTCGTATTTCAACAACCTATCCAAGTCTCTTCATGGCTTCGATTGTGGCGTCTTTGTCGCCCAACGCAGAGAATCGTATATATCCTTCTCCACTCACTCCGAATCCTACACCAGGAGTGGCAACAATATTCTTCTCCTTCAACAAGTAATCAAAGAAACTCCACGAATCCATTCCGTCAGGCGTCTTTGCCCAAACATACGGACTGTTTTTGCCTCCAAACACAGTATAACCGGCAGCTTCAAGACCATTCCTGATTATCTTGGCATTAGTTATATAATAATCGATCATATCCTTCACCTGTCTCTTGCCTTCCTCACTGTAGACAGCCTCAGCCGCACGCTGGATAACATATGCAGTGCCATTGAATTTTGTGCACTGACGACGGTTCCATAACTTATTTAACTGAACTTTCTCCCCCTTCTCATTTGTTGCCAACACACTCTTTGGAATGATAGACAAGCCACATCTTGTACCTGTGAAACCAGCAGTCTTTGAAAAACTACGGAATTCAATAGCACATTTCTTTGCGCCCTCAATCTCATATATCGAATGAGGCACATCAGCCTCCTGAATGAAAGCCTCGTATGCAGCGTCGAACAGGATCAACGCATCATTAGCAAGAGCATATTTCACCCACTCAGCAAGTTGCGACTTGGTCAATGTTGTGCCAGTAGGATTGTTTGGGAAACAGAGATAGATCACATCCACTTTCTCTTTTGGTAGTTCAGGCACAAAACCATTCTCTGCCGTGCATGGAAGATAAACGATTTTGCTCCAACGTCCGTCAGCAAGCAAATCACCAGCTCTTCCAGCCATCACATTCGTATCGACATATACAGGATAAACAGGATCTGTGACAGCCACAATATTTCCCAATCCAAGAATATCACCTATATTACCAGTATCACTCTTTGCACCGTCGCTGATAAAAACCTCATCACTTTCAAGAGATACTCCACGAGGTTCAAAATCATTCTTTATAATTGTATCTATCAAGAACTTATATCCCTGTTCAGGGCCATATCCACGGAAAGTAGACTGGTTTGCCATCTCATCCACTGCCTTATGCATAGCCTTTATGACCGCGTCGCACAATGGCAAAGTAACATCGCCAATTCCCATGCGGATAATTTGTGCCGACGGATTAGACTCTTTATATGCAGCCACTCTCTTTGCTATCTCAGAAAACAGATAACTGCCTGGCAGTTTCTGAAAATTATCATTAATCGTTACCATATACCAACTTATCTGAATTGTATAATCAAATTTCTACTTCGCCCTCAAAAACAGTCGTTGCAGGACCGGTCATGTAGACGTGATTGTCTTCCCCACTCCATTTTATATGAAGGTCACCGCCTCGCAGTTTCACACAAACATCACGGTCTGTCAATCCATTTAGGACACAAGCCACAGCGACAGCACAAGCACCTGTACCACAAGCCATTGTCTCGCCTGCACCTCGTTCCCACACTCTCATCTTCACTTCTAAACGATTATGAACCTCAACAAACTCGGTATTTGTTTTGCGAGGAAATACTGGATGACACTCGTATGATGGACCTATCTTCTCAAGATCCAACGAGTCGACATTATCTACAAAAATCACAGAATGAGGGTTCCCCATACTGACACAGGTAGTCAGATTTGTTTTGCCAAACACCTCGATCGGCTGGCTGACCACCGTCGGCAAATCAAATGTGGTCGGTATATCCAAGCCATTCAAGATCGGTTCACCCATATCCACCGTCACCGTATCAACCTTGCCGTCTACAACATGAAGATCAAGGATTTTAACTCCTGCAAGAGTTTCAAGAGACACTTTTGTCTTATTCGTCAGACCCTTATCATATACATATTTGCCGACACAACGTGATGCATTACCACACATCTCCGCCTCCGAACCGTCAGAGTTGAACATACGCATTCTAAAATCACACGTCTTGCTTGGCAAAATAATCACGATACCGTCGGAACCGATACCTGTGTGACGGTCGCTCAACTTAATAGCCGTCTCACTCAGATTGTCTATCTTTTCAGTCGCTCCATTGATATAAATGTAATCGTTGGAGATTCCATGCATTTTAGTAAACTTCATCGCTCTCCTCCTTTTCCAGTTCATTTTATAAGGGGCAATCCATCAAATAGGATTGCCCCATTAAATTCGGTTCGCTTTACGTTTTTTTCCTACTGCATAGCAGTTACAATTTATAAACGCATAGCTCGTTTTATGTTCAATCCGTTCTACTTTCCGTTCGTTTTACAATGCAAAAATAAAGCTATTAGAGCATCCAAATGTGATTTCATTTGCATTTATATAAGAAAAACGCATTTACTTTTAAAATAAAAGTAAAGAGATACAATTCAGTTTTATTTTGTAAGCAAAATAGCCAAACAGATTACATTATATTACAAATCAAACATACAATACTTTCACATACATTTTATGTTAAAAAAACCTAACGGACGTTTGGAACACAAACTCTATACATTTAGTCGTTTTAGTCAACAAATAATAGTTGTTTGATGATAATTTTGCAAATGGCTTTATGTAAATTTGCAAAAGATAAAACAGCGTGTATATATAACGATATGAGAAGACAAATAATTTCAGTACTAACAGCATTGGTATGCAGTATCCAATTAACAAACGCAGAGACGCATGTGTTGACTCTTGACAGCTGCCGTGCATTGGCTATCCGCAACAACAACGACTTGAAAATGGCTGATGCAAAGAAACAGAAAGCCTACTACGACAGAAAAGCAGCATTCACAAAGTTTTTACCTCGCATCACCGCCACCGGAGCATACATCCTTTCATCTAGAGACATCAGTCTTCTTTCCGAGGAGACTCAAGACAAGCTAAACAATCTTGGAACAAACGCAGGAACAGCTATGGGGCAGAGCATGCAACAGATGTCCCAACAAGGAATGCAGCAAATGATGCAAGAGGCAATGCAAAATCCAGCATTGCTTCAGATGATGATGCAGAATCCACAGCTAGCACAGATGATGCAAAACATGCCTGGCATGGCTCAAAACATGACTCAAAGCATGGCAAACAATTTGTCTTCTGCCATGGCTCCCAAACTAAATGCCATCGGTTCGGATATCGTAAAAGAATTTGAAATAGACAACACCAACGTCGGCGTCATCTCTGTGATGCTGACTCAACCTTTATATATGGGTGGTAAAATCGCAGCCTACCATAATATAATGAAGAAAGTGGAGCAATTGACCACCGCCCAAACAGTCGGAAAGGAGAACGACGTGATAGTAGAGACAGACGAAGCCTATTGGAGAATCGTCGGACTACAGTCGAAAAAGAGATTGGCAGAAAGCTATCTCCGCACTATCGACACTCTCAATAAAGATGTTGAAAGACTTATCGAAGCCGGATTCGCGACCAAAGCGGACGGACTGAAAGTAAAAGTCAAACTGAATGAAGCCAAAGTTTCAGTGATTCAGGTTGAAAACGGCATCACTCTATCTAAAATGTTACTTTGTCAGATTTGCGGACTTGACATGAACTCAGACATCGAACTTGCCGACATCAATATCGACGCAGAAGGTTTCGTAGTGCCAGAGACATCATCCGCAGCCAACGTAGAAGAGGCTCTGAACGCACGATATGAGATGCAAAGTCTTGCTCTTGCAAAAGAGATTGGTGAAGAGAAGGTGAAGATCGCAAGAAGCGAATACCTTCCTACATTGGCTCTTATGGGTGGATACACAACAACAAATCCTTCCGCATTCGATGGAATCAAAAACGAGTTCGGTGGAATGTGGAACGTAGGTGTCGTATTGAAAGTGCCTGTTGTCACTTGTGGAGAGAGAATATACAAGGTGAGAGCGGCTAAGGAAGAGGCTAGAATCGCTGAATACCAGTACGACGAGGCAAAAGAGAAGATCACATTGCAAGTCAACCAGAACATGCAGAAGGTGACAGAAGCCAACCAACGTCTACAGACTGCAAAAGAGAGTTTGAAAGAGGCTCATGAAAACCTTCGCTATGCTGAGGTTGGATTGAAAGAGGGAATGATCCCCGTCGCAGACGTCCTTCAAGCAGAGACCGCATTGCTAAAAGCCCAAAGCACAGCAGTAGAGGCGGAAATCGACCTTCTATTGGCAGACTTGTATTTGAAGAAATCACTCGGCAAAATACAGATGCCCCACTAAATAATTAACATTTCGTCAATGTCAGCAATCTTCGTCAA
>CAMJFV010000104.1 GCA_946405045.1 uncultured Bacteroidales bacterium
TAAACAAATGGATCAATATATGTTGCTCCACAAGATGTTTCAGTCGCATTTGCAGCAGTGCAAATTGTAAGTCTGCTCATATTGCTCAATGGATTTACGAAAGCTCCACTATAACATTGTTCCATACATACAGAAATGCTTTTATAGTTGTTAAGCTTTTGCATTTGTGTCAACATTTGGTTAGGACTCATCTGCTCTCCCCACAAACACAAGTTTCCGTTTGAAGCACCATGATCAGTAGTAAAAACGAACAAGTTGTCATTCTTGATGCCAATTGATCAAATGCCCATGAAATGTTATCTCTTGTCGCAGAACGTTGTATATCGTTAGTGCCATCGCCATTCAAATCAAGTGGAGATGATATATATCCTCCGGTAGCTGACAAACGCAAGTCTGCAGAACTGTTGGTGCCATCTGCCATAAGGACATAGATTTTATTTCTATCGTAACCATATACATCGACAAGAATCTGATAAAACAAAGAACAATCGTTCCAATATCTGCTATAATTACTTGTAGAAGAAGCTCCTCCACTTATAATAAGTGCATATGCATTGTTGCAACTTTTTGTTGTTTTAGCAAATTGATTTGGAAGCAAAAGTCCATTTGAATCAAATGAAAGATGTGCAGGGGTTGCGGCATTCCCCTCATAACTATTGTTTTGAGCTTGGTCTTTTGTCCAGTTTCTAAGGTCTTCTGGGTAAAAAGACACTTTCGTTCTGGTCACATTTCCTGAACTCTTTGAAATGAATATTATACTTGCGTTATGATCCCAGTTTGCTTTGGGTTGCTCATCCAAGAAGAACACCCAACTTGCAGAAGGAACTGAAATAGGATCTCTGAATAATACGTTTACTTTGGAAATGTTAGAAGTGTTTACGTATAATTCATACTCATCCAGCATCAGCGTGTTCTTCGCATAATCCTTTACCTTTGTTTTCGCCTGTTCAAGACTTACAGCAGCCATAGCTGACATATAAGAGATGAATGCAAAAAGCAAGGTTAATAACTTTTTTTTCGTCATTATCTTACTTCTTTAGTGATTTAACTTCATCTTTCAATGCAGCGTTCTCTTTCTCCAAACGGATCATGTGTAGAGTCAACTCCTCAACCTTCTCCAACAAGATGTTAGTCATCTTTGATACACTAACGCCATTAGCTTCGATCTCTGCGGCTGAAGGCACACCTGGTAGGTGCTTGTTCTCGTTGACATAGTTCTCAACCTCTGACAAATCTTTAAGATCATAGTCTTTCTCGAAAACATAGTCAGCAACATTGTTCATGTTGATCTTGATGTCCTTTGTGATTACGTTGTCTGTCTTGACCTCGGCAACTTTGAATTCGCCCTTACACTCAACTGTTCCATTAACTGCCAAGTTTCCATCAAAATGATGTGTGCTTGCTTTGTAATACATGTCGACCAAACGACCTCCTCCATGAGCCGAAAGAGTGTATCCAGAGCCATTGCGGTAGTCTAAACAAAGATGAGCTGCCATTCCGCTAGAAAGACTGCCGTCGTACTGCCATAATTCGATTCCTGCTTTTTCTCCGTTCAATGTGACCTTACCGTCGTTCGAAACGGTCATAACATTCTCATTGCCACTGGCACGCAAGTTGTTCTTGAAACTTAGGAAATTAGTAAACTTACTGTTAGAGAGCTCTACGTTGAATAGGACTGTGCTTGGAGAAGTCGATCCTAAAGAAAGTGTGTAAGGAGACTTAAGGTACAAACCGTTAGAACCCTTCTGAAAACTTTGAGCACAAATGATGTTAGATGTCGCAAGCAATGCGAAGACTGATAAAATAAACTTTTTCATCTTTTTTTTGTAAATAAAAATTGATAAATATGTTTTCATGGACTTTTCGCTATCCAAGAAAACGGGTTACTACTTTTGAAATTACAAGTGGCTTAAAAGCCTAATGCGCATTAATTATCAAGTTGTAAAATCGACGCGAAATTACAACAAAAAATGATAGTTGGGTAATGTTTGCGCCATTTTTTTTTGACTTTTTTTTTATGTGCTTGATAATGTGACGTTTCTTGAATTTTTAAGATAAATTAATTTCTGGACAAAATAAGTTTCACTGGTGCAATTCTTATATGTTATATCAATGGGTGCCGCTGTTAAAATCAGCACAAAAATTTGCGATTTGAAATAAATTGCCTACTTTTGAAATTCTAAAAAATGAAAAACACAGATGGCAAAAAAGAAAAAAAAGAGTGGTGTTGGCAAGATAGTCACAATAGTGGTTGCCTTGCTTGTTGTTGTGGTCGGAATCGTGGGATATATCGCATATTCAAGCACAATGCTCCCTAATATCTATATCAACAATGATAAAGCTAAATTCCTTTACGTCTATCCGACTGATAATTTCAATGATGTAGTTGCTCGTCTGGATTCTACTGGCAACGTGAAGGATATCAATTCATTCAAGAAAATTGCGGAATATCAGGATTATCCGGCTAATATTGTTCCTGGAAGATATGAGCTTATAAACCAGATGAGCAATATTCAGCTTGTGAATAATCTGAAAAAGGGTCGCCAGGCTCCTATGAATTTGACTTTCAATAATATCCGTACAAAGGAGCAGCTTTGTAAGAGATTTGACGAGGTGCTGATGCTGTCGTATGATGATATTTATTCTCTTTTGAATAGCGACGACGCGATGGCTAAGTATAATCTTAATTCCAAAACATCTGTGGCTTTGTTCATTCCGAACACATATCAGGTGTATTGGACTATTACCGCCCAGGATCTGCTCGACAGAATGAAGAAGGAATATGATAAGTTCTGGACTGATGAGCGTGTGAAGAAATGTGCCGACGCTAATTTGACCCAGGTTGAGGTGTCGACTTTGGCAGCGATAGTGGAGGAGGAGACAAAGAGTGTGAAGGAGCAGCCTGCTGTTGCCGGACTCTATCTCAACCGTCTACATAAAGGTATGTTGTTGCAGGCGGATCCTACAGTGAAGTTCGCTGTCGGTGATTTCTCTATCCGTCGTATACGTGGAGGACATTTGGAGGTGGATTCTCCATACAACACTTACAAATATGAGGGTTTGCCTCCCGGACCGATCCGTATACCGTCGATGGGCGCTATAGATGCTGTGCTCAACTACGATCATCACGACTATATCTATATGTGTGCGAGCGAGCGTTTTGATGGCACTCACAATTTTGCAAAATCATTTGATGACCATCAGGACAATGCGAAGAAATACCATAAGGCTCTAAACAAGAGAAGAATTAAATAAAAATGCATAATTAGAAATGCGTAATTCATAATTGTAGACGGGATATACCCACAATTACGAATTACGCATTATGAATTAACTCACATCCATCCGAATTTATCACATATTCCAAGCACGAACACAGCCAATACAATTAGTGGCAGAACGTATGTTAGATAACCACGCATCCAAGGCTTGAAATGTACTCCATCGCCGGTGTTGGCTTCTTCGTAGAACCCTTTTATACCCCAACCATATCTGCTTGTGCAGAACAGACAGAAAACCATGCCTCCCAAAGGTAGGGCGCAATAAGAGACGATGAAATCCTCAAAGTCGAGTATTGTGCCGCCGAAAACCTTCAGCCAGTCCCATGACCACTCGCTAAATCCTAACACACATGGCACGGATAGCACAGTGATGATGAAGAAATTGTAGAAAGCCGAGCGTTTACGTGTCCATCCAAACTGCTCAGAGCAGCAAGTGATGATGTTTTCAAACACAGCGAACACCGTCGACAATGATGCGAATGACATGAAAATAAAGAACATCGCGCCCCAGAATTGTCCCCAAGGCATACGGTTGAACACCTCTGGCAGAGTCACGAACAATAATCCTGGACCTGCGTTAGGCTCTATCCTATAAGCAAAACATGCAGGAAAAATAATCAGACCTGCGACTAGAGCGACGGCAGTGTCGAGCAGAGCGATCGTGATACCTTCTTTCAGAATCGTATTCGTCTTCTTCATGTAGCTACCGAAGATCGCCATTGATCCGATACCGATGCTCAGAGTGAAGAACGCATGAGACATCGCGTTATAGATCACATTGAAGATGCCGACTTGCCTCATTCGGTCGAAATTAGGGACGAGGTAGAACTCAAGCCCGGCTTTGCTATTGTTGAGCATTATGCTGTTTATTGCGAGCACGACCATGATTCCAAGCAGAATCAGCATTAAAGTTTTGGATATTCGTTCCAATCCCTTTATGAGTCCATAGCCAACAGTGATGCATCCGAGCAGAACCACGATCACCATCCACATGCACATGACAGAAGGCGTGTTGAGGAGAGTGTTGAATTGTTCAGCAACGTATCCGGATGGCATGTCGCCGGCGAAAGTGCCTTTGGCAGTGGAGTAAATATAGTGCAACATCCATCCAGCCACAGTGGTGTAGAACATCATGAGCAAGTAGCATCCGATCAGTGATACCCATCCTTGAAGATGCCATTTGGTGCCCTGAGGTTCAAGACTTTTGAATGCTTTTATCGGAGAAAGACGTGATGCACGTCCCACACCGAGTTCCATACAGAGTATAGGTATTCCTAATAGAAGAAGGAATATGAAGTAGATCAACACGAATATTCCACCACCGCTCATTCCAGTTATGTATGGGAATTTCCATACGTTGCCGATGCCTATGGCACAACCTGCGGCTACAAGAATAAAGCCAAGACGTGATGATAGTAGTTCACGATTGGAAGACGCCTCTTTCATTTTTGAAACTTATCTTAAAAATTTGTGCAAAAGTACCCAAAAATGAGGTGTCATACAAATTTGGTTGAGGATTAATGGTTGATGGTTGAAATCATCCACCATCCATCATCCATCGTCCATCATCCATCGTCCATCGTCCATCGTCCATCGTCCATCATCCATCATCCATCGTCCATCATCCATCATCCATCGTCCATCATCCATCATCCATCATCCATCATCCATCATCCATCATCCACCATCCACCATCCACCCTTTGTGTTGATTTATAGTGACTTTTGATAAATTTGTAAAAAAAGCAATATGAAAGTTTGTGGTTAAAGAAAAATATACTACCTTTGCACTCGCAATCGGGAACAACACCGAGGATTGGTGAGGTGGGTGAGTGGCTGAAACCACCAGTTTGCTAAACTGACGTACGGGCAACCGTACCACGAGTTCGAATCTCGTCCTCACCGCAAAAAGAGAAACTGATATTCGGTTTCTCTTTTTTTGTTTTTGTAGAGACGTCGCATTGCGGCGTCTCTTGTGTATTTATAATATCATATTTATTTAATTTGCAATGCTATCTCTGGAGACGCCATTTTACGGCGTCTCTACATTTCATATTTCTGATTTCGCATTTATAATTGAAATTAGTATATTTGCGACTATATTTCGATTTATATGAAAGTAGTTATAATAAAGTACAACGCAGGAAACATATTTTCTGTGGATTATGCGCTCCGACGTCTTGGCGTAGAGGCTACAATTTCTGGCGACGCTGATGTCATCAAGTCGGCCGACAAAGTTATTTTCCCTGGTGTGGGTGAGGCAGAGACAACGATGAACTATCTTCGTGAGCATGGCCTTGACAATGTTATTAAGAATCTTACTCAGCCTACTTTGGGTATCTGTATCGGCATGCAGCTTCTTTGCAAGAGTAGCGAGGAAGGTGGTAATGTGGAGTGTCTTGGCATTTTTGATGAGGTGGTGAAAAAATTCGTGCCAAACGAAAGCATCATCAAGGTGCCTCACATGGGTTGGAACACTGTGACTGCCGATCCGTCGTCGCCTCTTTTCAAAAACCTTATCAATGATCCTTATTTCTATTACGTACACAGCTATCATGCTACGGTAGGTAAGGATACAATCGCGACTACTGATTATATCAACCAGTATTCTGCCGCTTTGCACAAGGATAATTTCTATGCTGTGCAGTTCCATCCGGAAAAGAGTGGCAAAGTGGGAGAGCAACTATTGAAAAATTTCTTGGAACTATAAAATCTGCAGGGTAATGTTAGCAAAAAGAATTATTCCATGTCTCGACATCAAGGATGGTCAGACTGTGAAGGGTGTAAACTTCGTTAATATTCGTTCGGTGGGCGACCCTGTGGAACTTGGGGCTGAATACAGCCGTCTTGGCGCGGATGAACTTGTTTTCTTGGATATCACTGCGTCGCACGAGGGAAGAAAAACATTCAAGGATCTGGTCAGACGTATCGCTGAGAACATCAGTATCCCATTTACTGTGGGTGGAGGAATCCATGAGATTGGTGATGTCGACGCGTTGCTTTGTGCCGGCGCCGACAAGGTTTCCATCAACTCCGCCGCAATCAAGAATCCTGACCTTATAAGTGAGGTCGCGAAAGGATTCGGAAGCCAGGTATGTACTGTGGCTATAGATGCCAAACTTGACGAGAGTGGAGAGTGGACATGCTATCTTAATGGCGGTCGCGTCGCTACAGACAAGAAACTTTTCGCTTGGGCTAAGGAGGCTCAGGAGAGAGGCGCTGGAGAGATCCTGTTCACAAGTATGAACCATGACGGAGTGAAGCAAGGTTTTGCCAACGATGCTTTGCGTGTATTGTCGGAAAGTTTGTCTATTCCTGTTATCGCTTCGGG
>CAMJFV010000105.1 GCA_946405045.1 uncultured Bacteroidales bacterium
TATGCATTTACTAATGGCGGATTATACATCTATGATAATGAGAAGCAGGAGTTCTCTAATGATCATCCTGCATATAACGCGTTGACGGGAGCTTTCATCCGCTCTCTTTATGTGGATAACCAGCATCGTTATTGGACAGGCTTGGGTGATGGTGTCAGTGTCTACGGCAGAAACGGCGGACAACTTATGGAATATAAGGGAGACCGTGCTGAGATGGTTGTCAACTCTATTATCCAGTTGACAAATGGAGATATTGCGGCTACATCTTTTTCCAATCAATTGTGGATCTTCAATAGTGTTAAGATCAATGAACGACCACGTGTTGTGACTCTTCCTTTCAACAATACAACTCGTATCATTCAGACAAAAAATGGAAGATGTTGGTTTTCTTCCGATGGTGATGGCCTTTGGTATACAGATAATATTGAGGCAGACCAGCCTGATTTTGTGAATCTACGTCCATATGAGAATAATGGAGAGACAATGAAAAAACTGTATACTGTGATTGAGGATTTCAATGGAGACATCTGGGTGTCAACTCAAAACAGCGGTATATGGTGTTATCATACTCAGCAGGTTCGTGGAATTTCGTTCTCGTCTGAACAAGGATTCCCTAATCATGTTTGTTCTGATTTCACCGAGGATTTGGACGGTAATCTGATTATAGCTACTGATGGTTCTGGTGTTTTCAGGAAGACTGACAACACATTCAGACAATATAAATTCGGTTGCAACAATGTGTTGGGAATAGACTGCGATAAAAATGGCAATATGTTGCTTGCCACTTGGGGTGACGGTTTGCAGTCGTTGAATCTTAACACAGGAGTCAGCCAGCTTGTCAAGATGGACGGAGTCGCACCGTACAACAATATTTTCAGCATCTGCCAGATGGAGAACGGAGAAAAATATTGTGGCTCTGCTGGAGATGGCTTGTATGTGATGGATGAGAACGGAAAGTGGCGCAAAAGAATCCTTGCAGACGACTCTTTGGCTAAGATGCCAAATAAGTGGATCTATAAAATTGTAGAGAAGAATGATATACGTTGGATATTGACTACGAACACAATCTGGCGTGTTGAGAAAGGTGTCTACAAGGCTATGATGAAGGATTTGGCGACAATCAAATCTGTATGTCCGCTTTCTTTGATTGATATTGATTGTGACGAGCATAGTAATCTGTATGTCGGCACGAACGAAGGTGTGCTGAGAATAGCTTCAGATGGATCGGAAGTGAAGAAGATCACGGCAATAGACTCATGTGAGTTCAGAGTCGTTTGTTCGGACGGAAAAGGTAAAATATGGTTTGGTGGACTGGGCAAAGTGTTATGGTATGATCCAATCAACAACGCATCAGGCTCGTTGCCAGGCTACTATGGAAACATGTCAAAATATCTGTTCTATTCACGTTCTGGATATCTGTCGAAAGACGGCCATGTCTATATGGGTACGAACACAGGATATCTTTGTTTCGCACCTAATGAAATTAAGGTGACGAAGAATATCAAGTATATGGATTTCTCAACGTTATATATATCACAGGAGAAACAGTATACTCTTCATAATGTGAGTGAGTTGACGTTGAAGCATAACCAGACGGATATAGCGATTGATATTGATTTGGTGGATTATTCACAGACTGGAGCAGCTGCGTTGCGTTATCGTCTGAAAGGGTTGAACGACGACTGGAAGGAGATGGGCAAGAACCGTAGGATATCTTTCAACTATATACCAGAGGGCGATTATCTGTTGGAGGTTGAGGCTAATTCCCCAACGTCTTTCACATCTGTCCAAAGTCTTACTCTGCCTTTGAAGGTATTGCCTCCTTGGTGGAAGGCTTGGTGGTGCTATCTGCTTGAGGTGATGTTGGTGTTGGCGATAATTTTCATTGTCTATCGCACTAAGATGCGTCAGCAGGAGGCGTTGAAGAATGAGTTGCGTCAGAAGGTGGCTGAGCGTACAGAAGAATTGAATGTGGCATTGAAGGAGAAGGACAGACTTATTTCTGTCATTGCCCACGATCTTCGAAATCCGATGTTTGGAATTGTTGCCTCATTGGATTCGGTTTTGGCACAGGAGATGGTGAACATCAAGAAAAGTTCACTCGTTGATATAAGAAATGCAGCGTCGATGTTGCAAGGTGAAATGCAGAAGTTGTTGGCATGGGCACAGTCGAACACAAGCCAGTTTGCGGTGCGTATGTCGGATGTCGATTTGAAACAGTCGGTTGAGAATGAGGTTCGTCTGCTCAACGAATTGCTTGTGGCAAAGAACATAGAAGTGGTCACAAACATCGATTACTCATATTGTGCTAAGGCAGATATCCGTCAGCTTGAGGTGGTGGTGAGAAATCTGCTTAACAATGCGTTGAAGTTTACTAACGAAGGCGGAAGAATCACCGTCGACGGAAATGAACTGCAAAGTGAATTGTTGCTGAAGATTTCTGACAATGGAGTAGGAATGTCGCCAGCTCAGTTGGAGAATCTGCTTTCTTCTGGAAAACATGAGTCTACAGAGGGAACTACAGGAGAAAAGGGTTCTGGACTAGGATTCTCGCTTTGCCAGGAGTATATGAAGCAGATGAATGGAAAAATCAGCGTCGAGAGTAAGGAAGGTGTTGGCACTTCTATAAGTCTGTACTTCAAGAAATCGACAGCAAAAGTGAATAATAAGATCGTGTCTGAGGAGACGACTGAATCAACATACACGCCACAGGAAGACTCGGCGTTGAACGAGAGTGTGATTCTTGTTGTCGACGACGATGAGATGGTTTTGAAAAGCATTGTCTCGATGCTAGAACCGTATGCGACGGTGCTGACTGCCAATGACGGATCCGCCGCACTGAATATTTCAAAGAATGATCAGCCTGACGTGATCGTCAGTGATGTGGAGATGCCGATAATGGACGGATTCACATTGAACAAATCGTTGCAGGCATCACCAGAAACAAGCCATATCCCATTGCTGTTTGTCTCTGCACGAACAGAGGATGAGATGCGTCTGGAGGGACTTGGTACGGGAGCTGTGGATTATATCACTAAACCATTCAGTCAGAAGGAGTTGCTTTTGAAACTTCAGAGTATCATCAATGTGAAGCGAAACACTCAAAATAGAATCCTTTCTACTATTGTCGAACCAGATGCGATGGAGAAGACAGAAGAGATGGATCCGTTCTTGAAACGAGTGATAAAGGTGATAGAGGAAAACTATTCCGATTCCGATTTCAGCATTGAGGTGTTGGCTAGAGAATCTGCGGTGAGCCAGTCTACTCTGACGAGAAAAGTAAAGGTTCTGACAGGCAAAACACCGCTTGAAATCATCACAGACTACCGTTTGAACATGGCACATTCGTTGTTGACAACAGAGCGTATTTCTGTGGCTGATGTGGCATATAGAGTTGGCTTCTCCGACCCTGCATATTTCACAAGAAAATACAAACAGTTCTTTGGACGAGTACCGTCGCAGAGATAAAATCAATTCATGATTTTTGATTATTGGGTCTGTATTCTTTTGGGGTGGAATTAATCCATATTCTGGGTTTCAAAATTATCTTTAAGAAACGATATGAAAGAATTAAAATGTCCAAAGTGTGGGAATGTGTTCCAAGTTGATGAGGCTGATTATGCATCTATTGTCAGCCAGGTGAAGAATGCGGAGTTTGATGCGGAACTGAAACGTCGACTTGCTGAACTCAGCAATAATCAAAAAGCGGAGCAGGCACTTGTAACAGCTAGGACAGAACAACAATATCAGAGCGCATTAAACAGGAAGGATATTGACATTAAGGAGAAAGATTCTATAATAGCACAACTACGCAATGAACTTCATATAGCAGAAGAGAAGAAGTCAACTGAAATCAAACTTGCTATTGCTGATAAAGAAAAAGAAATTGCCGCATTGCATTCTTCTATCATGGAAGGTGAGAACAAATTGAAAATTGCGGTCATGAATGAGCAGATAAAGGCTCAGGAACGTATTAAAGATAAGGAAGAAGAGATTGCAAAGTTGAAACTGAATGTCCAGATGGAAAAACAACAGGCAGCCAACTCTGCTAATTCTATCAAGGAACAGTACGAATACCAACTAAAGATGGCAAAGGAACAGTTGGATTACTATAAAGATATGAAGCTCCGCATGTCTACAAAGATGATAGGCGAGACGCTGGAAATCCATTGCTCCACTCAGTTCAACCAGATGATGCGTCCTGTGATGCCTAATGCATATTTCGAGAAGGACAACGACGCTTCTGGAGGTAGCAAAGGCGATTTCATCTTCCGTGATTTTGCCGATGATGGCACAGAATATGTGTCAATCATGTTTGAGATGAAGAATGAGGCCGACGAGACTGCTTCCAAACATAAGAATGAAGATTTCTTTAAAAAGTTGGATGCCGACCGTAAAGCAAAAAAGTGTGAGTTTGCGGTACTTGTTTCTCTGCTGGAGCCTGAAAATGAACTCTATAATGGAGGTATAGTGGATGTGTCGTACAAGTACGACAAGATGTATGTTATCCGTCCTCAGTTCTTTTTACCAATTATTTCTCTATTGGTTCAGACATCAAAGAAGAGTCTGGAGTACAAGCAACAATTAGCAATAGCTCAAAGCCAGTCGGTCGACGTCTCAAATTTCGAGAATCAACTTAATGATTTCCGAGATAAGTTTGGAAAAAACTATCGTCTTGCAAGTGAAAAATTCAAGAATGCTATAGATGAGATTGACAAATCAATTCTGCATCTTCAGAAGATCAAGGATGCTCTTATAGGCAGTGAAAACAATCTACGTCTTGCCAATGATAAGGCCGAATCTCTGACTATCAAGAAATTGACACGCAATAATCCAACGATGAAACAGAAGTTTGATGAAGCAAGAAAGGGCGATGATTATATTGATATAGAGGATGATTGAAATAAAAGAGTGCATGAATACAAAACGAATGATTTTATTGCTTAGTTCTTGTCTTTTATAAAATGATTTGATAAATTTGAAAATGCGAAAACTAAAACTGACAAATATGAATATGAAGAAATTGTTTTTAGCACTATTTTGTGCGTCCGCGTTGTTCGCAAGTTGCGATGACGATGAGAAAGAAGATGATTCAAATGGATCTAATCAGGAAAGTCAAAAAAAAGACCCGTTAATGAGTGAAGGTCATGAATATGTAGACCTTGGACTTTCTGTGGGTTGGGCAACTGTGAATCTTGGAGCCACGTCGCCAGAAGGAACAGGATCTGGATATTTCTGGGGTGAGTTGGATTCTATTTCAAGACCTCATGAGTATAGTGGGGCGTATGATGAAGAAAATCCAACTTCTGGAATCAACTATGACATTGCCGGATCTGAGTTTGATATCGCTCATAAGAAGTGGGGTGGGGATTGGCAAATGCCGTCAAAAGAAAACTGGCAGGAACTTGTGGACAACTGTACTTTCACTTGGAAAGAAGTCAACAGTGTGTTTGGCTATGAGGTAAAGTCAAAGAAAAATGACAATACAATCTTCTTGCCTGCGGCTGGTGACAACTCTAATGCTTATTTCTATTATGAAGGCAAACCGTATGGCTCTTATTGGACATCAACGTCTGTTGAGACGGATAGCAATAATTTGTTAGCTTATGAGTTTACATTCACAGAAGGAAGTATGAAATTCTCTGATTCTTATCGTAGATCAGGAGATCAAAGTATCCGACCTGTGTTAAAGAAATAATCGGATGTTAAATCTGGGGTATGAGGGTGTATCAAAATGATATGCCCTCTTTTTTTTTCAGTTTGTAATACAAAAAAAATGGTTCGACTTTCGCCGAACCATTTTTATTTCTAATCGTCAGAAGGATTACTTCCAAGCCTCGATGATCTGCATGAAATCAGCTGCCTTAAGAGCTGCACCACCGATCAAACCACCGTCGATATCTGGCTGAGCGAACAACTCAGGAGCGTTGCTACCCTTGCAAGAACCACCGTAAAGGATTGAAGTGTTCTCTGCTGTAGCCTTGTCATACTTAGCTGCGATAGAAGCACGGATAGAAGCGTGAACCTCCTGTGCCTGAGCTGAAGTAGCTGTCAAACCTGTACCGATAGCCCAAACTGGCTCGTATGCGATAACAACCTTTGCGAAATCTGCTGCAGAAAGAGTGTAAACAGCTGCCATCTGACCCTCGATAACTGACTTGAATGTGTTAGCCTCACGCTCTTCCTTAACCTCTCCTACACAGAAGATTGGAGTTAGACCGTTAGCCAAAGCCAAATTAAGCTTCTTGATAAGAAGTGCGTTGTCCTCACCGTGGTACTGACGACGCTCTGAGTGACCAAGAATACAGTACTTAGCACCTGTTGAAGCAACCATGCTTGCAGAAACCTCTCCAGTGAATGCACCCTTCTCGTTTGCTGAACAATCCTCAGCACCTACACCGATAACTGATCCCTTTACAGTCTCAGCAACTGCTGCTACTGAAATGTATGGAGTACAAACTACTACATCACACTTTGGAGTCTTACCTGCCAATGCGTTCTTCAAGTCGTTTGCCAAAGCGATACCCTCCTGAAGAGTTGTATTCATCTTCCAGTTTCCTGCTACGATTTTCTTTCTCATTTTCTTTGATATTTAATTTATGTTTATTCA
>CAMJFV010000106.1 GCA_946405045.1 uncultured Bacteroidales bacterium
AACATTTGGAAATCTTTTGTTTGCAATCCTTTACCGTCACTTTATATGGCTTTATTTCTGCTTTGACATCCTTGTCGGTTATCGAATCAAGTTGAATTAAAGTCTTATCCAAACGAGCATTCAATTCGTCTAATTTATCCTTAATCTTTCGTTCAACTCCCGGACTAATATAATTCAAATCGACCAACCAATTATGTGTGGTTCTGATTTGTTTCTCTACGTCCAGAAGTTCAGAATACATATCCTTCAATATAGCATCATCTATATCATGCTGTGAAAATGTCGAAGTATCTTGATAGATTTTGGTTGTATCAGATTCAACAATGGACTCGTGTCCACTACAGATAAGAGTAAAACAAGCAAGTAGAGCTAATATTATATTTAAGCATTTCATAGATATCAATCATAATGACAAGTCAAAAATACAATGTATATCTTACAATACAAAAAAAGGATTTGACATTTCTGCCAAATCCCTTCTTTTATGATTCTAAACCAATCGGATTACTCATCCAATCTGCCGAACACTCTCTTCAACAAATCAGAAGTACGAGCTGCGGCATTTGTACGGATATCATCCTCTTTCTGAGACACTCTCAAGAACAAACCGTCAAGAGCCTTTCCAGTCACGTAATCAGAGATATCTGTGTTCACTTCACCAACATTATCAATCGCTGTCATGGCACTTGATGAAATCAAACCTGTCGCAGATGCTAATTTAATAGCTCTTTTGTACTGATTGATATAACCTGCCAATTTATTGTTGCCTGTTGCAAACTTTGTCCAAGCCGTAGTAGCCGTCATACCAGCAATATTAACTTTGTTCATACTGTTCACAATTGGATCATGGAACGCTCCCTGCAAATCAGTATAAGTGTTATCCTTCAAATATGTTGTTGCAGCTCCGCTACCTCCAAACAGTATACCCTCTCCATCCTGAACTGACATATTAGTGATAGCACTTGCAAACACTGTAGCAGCCTTTGGAGCGGCATCAGTCGCAGCTTCATTGAACAATGTGATCAAGTTATCCTGCAAATCTGAGCCCAAACCTACTTCATTCAAAACTGAACTAACGGCTGAAACTTTCTGTAATGCTTGAACTGCAGTAAAAGCAGTGACAGCCTCCTGAGGCAACCCGATTCTTGTAGCGGCATCTTCAAAATAACCCTCCGTAGAAAGACGATCCACAGCGACATTGACACCTACACCTAAAGCCTCTTTCAAAGCGGCAACTGTATCACCCTGCGACAATGCATCTGCCACCTCTTCACATGAAGTGAATGTGAAAGCTGCTACACCAAGAGCCAAGACTCTCGTCACAATACTTTTTCTAAACATACCCGATAGATTTTATTATTTAACTATACTTGGAATAATACCTCTCTCACTGCCTTCCAAGAAGTCAAGCACAACCTTGCGCTCCTCTGTCTCTGGGAACGTCTCCTTGATCTTTGCGATCGCCTGAGAAACATTCAATCCTGACATATACAGTGTACGGTAAATATTCTGAATCTCTTCAATCTTTTCATTTGAGAACCCACGTCTGCGCAAACCTACAAGATTCAATCCGCAATAAGCCAACGGATCACGTCCTGCCATCGCATACGGAGGAACATCCTTACCGATTCTCGAACCGCCCTGAATCATCACATGTGAACCGATGCGTGTAAACTGATGCACCAAAGTGCCACCCGAAACGATCGCCCAATCATCAACCTCAACCTCACCAGCAAGCTGTGTAGTGTTGCCAAGTATGATATTATTGCCTACAACACAATCATGAGCTACGTGGACATAAGCCATAATCAAACAATTATTGCCTACTATTGTAGTGCCTTTAGATGCTGTACCTCTGTTGATAGTGACACACTCACGGATAGTGGTGTTGTCGCCGATAACAGCGGTTGTCTTCTCACCCCTAAACTTCAAATCCTGGGGAATTGCTGAAATGACAGCATTAGGGAAAATAACACAATTCTTACCAATTCGTGCCCCTTCCAAGATTGTGACATTAGCCATAATCTTAGTACCGTCGCCAATCTCGACATCTTTGTCAATGAAAGTAAACGGTCCGATTTCAACATTTTTACCGATTTTAGCCTCGGGATGTATGCTTACAAATGGTTGTTCCATTCACCAAATATTTAGTCCTTCTATATTATTTGTTCTTAATAATCTGTGCCATAAACTCTGCCTCTGCGACGATCTGATCGCCAACAAACGCGTAGGCTTTCATCACCGCGCAACCTCTTCTCAAAGGAGTCACATAAGACACTTTGAAAATCAATGTGTCTCCAGGGACAACCTTACGACGGAACTTCACGTTGTCGATCTTCATGAAGTATGTAGAATATCCGTGAGGATCATCCAAAGAGTTCAACACGAACAAACCTCCAGACTGTGCCATCGCCTCAACAATCAACACACCTGGCATAACAGGCTCCTGTGGGAAATGTCCCATGAAGAATGTCTCGTTTGAAGTGACATTCTTGACTGCGACAACATAATTGTCTGAAATCTCAATCACTTTGTCTACCAACTGCATTGGCCAACGGTGAGGTAGGATCTCTCTGATCTTGTTGACATCCATCACTGGTTCTGCATTCGGATCGTATGATGGGATAACAACCTCCTGACGCTTGATCTCCTTACGTAGCTTCTTAGTCAAATCTGCGTTTGCAGTGTGGCCTGGGCAAACAGCGATCACCTTACCCTTGATTGGCTTACCGATCAATGCCAAATCACCGATCAAGTCTAGCATCTTGTGACGAGCTGGCTCATTCTCAAAACGCAAAGGCTCATTACTCAAATAACCGATGTTCTCTGCCTTGACATTTGTCTTTCCTAAAATACCGCAAATATGATCAACCTCAGCCTGTGAAAGTTTCTCATCATAGACAACGATTGCGTTATCCAAATCACCACCCTTGATAAGGTTGTTCTTAACAAGTGGCTCAATTTCCTTAACAAACACGAATGTACGGCAAGAAGCAACCTCATTCTGGAAATCTGCGATTGAATCCAAGTTGGCAAACTGATTACTCAAAACAACAGATGGGTATTTTACCATTACTGTCATAGAGAAGTCATCATCTGGAATGAATGTGTACTTTGAACCAGTAGCCTCATTAACGAACTCTGTCTTCTTTCTTACAACGTAATATTCACGCTCTGCCTCAAGTTCTTCAAGACCAACAGCAAGAATCTCTTTAACAAATGGAGCAGCGCTACCATCAAGAATAGGCATCTCACCACCAGAGATCTCAATCATACAGTTGTCTACACCCAATGCATATAGAGCAGACATTGCATGCTCGATAGTGCTTACCTTAACATCACCTTTCGCAATAACTGTGCCACGGCTTGTCTCAACTACATTTTCAGCCAAAGCGTCTATCTCATTTTCTCCTTCGAGATCAATACGTTTGAACTTGATACCTGTACCTGCAGGTGCTGGCTTAAATGTGGCATTGATAGCCAAACCGGTATGCAAACCTACACCAGAAATAGAGAATTCACCCTTTAATGTCTTCTGATTTTCCATTTTACTTTTTTTCTCAGTTATTACTTTATTTTGCTTGCCAACTCCTGAATCTGCTTCTCAAGCATCTCTATTCTTTCGTTAGCAACACGTAATTGCTTTTCTGTCTCCGAAACGACTTTGACTGTCTCAGGCAACTGTTTTAGACAAACATAGCTGCGACGGAATTTCGAACCTTCCATATGTGGGTAGAAATGCCACTGCTGACCTGGAACCTTGATTGATGAAGAGACTCCACATTTAGCGGCGAAATTTGAATTGTCTGCCACCTCAACATGACCGACCACTCCACTCTGGCCTCCAAACATACAGTGTTTTCCAATTTTTGTTGAACCTGCAATACCAGTCAACGCAGCCATAACTGTATTTTCTCCCACAACAACATTATGAGCGATATGAACAAGATTGTCTATCTTGACACCCTTGTGTATCACTGTCTCACCCATTGTTGCTCTGTCAATTGTCGAATTTGCCCCAATCTCGACGTCGTCCTCCAATCGAACAATGCCAAGCTGAGGAATTTTGCTATAAGATCCGTCTGGATTAGGAGCGAAGCCAAAACCGTCTCCTCCTATCACACAGCCAGCCTGCAAAACACATCTTTTACCAATCTTACAGCCTTTATATATAGTGACATTGGCATATACCAATGAATCATCTTCTAATGTGACACCCTGTCCGATAAATACATTCGCGTATATCTGACAACCATTGCCGATCACAGCACCGTCTTCAATCACAACATTCTGACCGATATAGACGTTCTCTCCGACCTTCGCCTTGTCTGAAATAGACGCAGATGGATGTATTCCATTTCTTTTTGGCGACAAATACTGATCAGCCAAACGAAGAAGCTGCGCGACAGCAGCGTACGGATCAGCAACTTTCAAAAGTGTGCATGTATATTCTTTTGTCGGAACAAAATCTTTAGACACTAACACAACAGATGACTTCGTGGAATAGAGATACTCTGTGTACTTTGGATTTGACAAAAATGAAATAGCTCCGTTTCTACCCTCTTCTATTTTTGCAAAAGTACAAACCTTTACATTCTCATCCCCATCGACTTGTCCATTAAGCATTGCTGCTAACTGTCCTGCTGTAAATTCCATGTTCTTAAAAATTATAAAATCAAGCAAAAGTAGTAAAATATTGACACATACCGCAATCTCACACACGAATATGAGCCTTTGCGTTACTTTTTGAACATTAAATTCAACTAAAATTACATCTGAGTGCTAAAATACTGACGCGAATCATAATAGCAAAGATAGTATTTCCTCTCCTGTTTCGACAACAAAGAAAAGTCCAAAATATCCGAAACTTCACTCACATCACATAAATTTCCGTCGGAACGTAAAATATTCAGACCTCCATTTTTCAATGAATAAGCCTTACTTGTCACTGGCACAACTCTGCACAGATATTCAACCTCATCATCAGAAAAATTAGTGACAGACTGTATCTGCTTCTTTATTTCATCGACATCAGACTGGCTTGGTTCATGATCAAAAAACTTAACCTTAAACAAGCGTCTGTCCGTAAGAGACTCACTTAACAAAGACAATATATTATCTTTATGGCATTGCCATACTTTCAATGCTGAATAGATATCAGAATCGTCGAATCTCGCATAATTTTCGAGAGATGAGCTGTAGATATCAAAAGAATCAGCTTCGACGTTGTTATATAGAAAATATCTCAATGATGGCGACGCGAACAATTCCTCACCTTGTTTGGCAAGATATATCGCACGTCTAAGCAACGAAATCAAAACCTGTTCCGCAGCGATTGATGCTTTATGAAGATAGACCTGCCAATACATCATTCGTCTGGCGATCAAAAACTTCTCGATTGAGTATATACCTTTCATCTCCACACAGAGTTTATCGTCTGCGACGTTCATCATCTTAATGATTCGTTCAGCGCCGATAACTCCCTCTACGACACCCGTGAAATAGCAGTCACGACTAAGATAATCGAGTCTGTCTACATCCAACTGTCCTGAAATCAACTGGTGGAAAAAATGACGTGGGTATTTATCCTGAAAGATTTCGATGGCCATATCAAGTTTGCCACCGAAATCTTTATTTATCTGTTTCATCATCAGAAGAGAGATCTCCTCATGCGAGATGCCGGATACGAAAGTGCTCTCCAAAACATGAGAGAATGGAGCGTGACCGACATCGTGAAGAAGAATCGCAGCCATCGCGGCTTCTTTCTCTTCTTTTGAAATTGCGACTCCTTTATTATGAAGAGTAGTCAACGCCTCTTCCATCAGGTGCATAGCACCCAAAGAATGTAGGAAACGGGTATGCTGAGCACCAGGATACACCATATAAGTCAGACCCAGTTGTCTGATTCTAGACAAACGTTGAAAAAAACGATGTTCAATGATATCGTAAATAAACTCCGGAATATTAACAAATCCGTGTACTGGGTCGTTGATGATTTTTGTGCGCATTCCTCTGTCTACCCCAACAATTAAATCATTCCTGCTGCTTTCAAGAATCCAGCCATCTGTTCCTGAACCTTCTTAGCCTCACGTGCTGCAGCCTCCGCAAATGTCTCATCGTTGGCAGCATAGATGATCGGGCGAGAAGAGTTGACCAATAGTCCGCACTGGCTGTTCATTCCGTGTTTAACAACCTCCTCTAGGCTACCTCCCTGAGCACCGATACCAGGAACAAGCAAGAAATTGTCTGGGATAATCTCACGAATATCACTAAGCATATCAGCTTTAGTTGCTCCGACAACATACATCATATTGTCTGCATTACCCCAGTTCTTAGATGTCTTCAAAACTTTCTGATACAAAGTGTCTCCTGTCTCAGCATCCTTCATAAACTGGAAATCGAAAGCTCCCTTGTTAGAAGTCAACGCAAGAAGAGTGACCCACTTGCCTTCGTATGTCAAGAATGGAGAAACTGAATCCTCACCCATATAAGGAGCTACAGTGACAGAGTCGAAATCCATAGCACCGAAGAATGTACGGGCATACATTGCTGATGTGTTGCCGATATCACCACGCTTTGCGTCAGCGAT
>CAMJFV010000107.1 GCA_946405045.1 uncultured Bacteroidales bacterium
GCAATCCTGCTCATAGAATTTATCCAGAAGATTGATTATTGTACTTTTACCAGCTCCAGATAGTCCGACCAAAGCGGTGATCTTGCCACTTTCAATCTTCATATTGATATCGTGAAGAGCCTTTGTCCCATTAGGATAAGTGAAGTCGACGTGACGCAATTCAAATTCACCCCTGATCTTTTCCGGACGATGTTTGCCACTCTTCTCCGTCTCCTCTGTACCAGCGTCGAGAATCTCAAAGAATCCGTTTGCATAAATCAAAGCATCATTGAAATCATCGTAGATTCTATGAAGCTGACGTGTGGGCGAAGTCACATTGCCAAACAACATGATGTGATACATGATCGCACCGATGGTCATATCTCCGTTGAGCACAAGAAAAGCGGTCAGGATAATGATCAAAACCACACCTATCTGCTCCACAAACGTCTTCAAACCTTCAAAAGCAAAACTTGTCTGACGTGTCTTCAGCTGATTTTCTGTGATATTTTTCTGAAGTTCAAGCTGTTTTTTTCCTTCTATCTGTTCACGGTTAAATGATTTAATGACGGTGATGCTTTCAAGAATAGTCATGATACCGTGGCTCTTAGCCTCACGGAAATCTTTATGCTGCGTACGCCATCCCTTCAGTTTGCGTGCCTGCAAATACGTGATATAAAAATAGATAGGCACTATAACAAGGGCGACAGTGCCGACATAGACATTCTGTTTGAACATCAGCACCAACGCAAGGATAGCGCTGCAAAAAAGAGGCAGGATGTCGATGAAGAAGTTCTGGACAATACGAGTCAAACTCTCCACTCCCCTGTCTATACGTGTCTGCAGTTTACCCGGCTCATTGCCAGACTTTGTGAAGAAAGCAAGACGGTATGTAAGGACTCTTTCTATCACCTCCTGTGCCAAATCCTGAGAGATACAGATCTTCAGTTTCTGTCCGAAGAATTTTTGTCCGAACTGCACAAGGATAATCATCAGTTCCTTGCCAAGCAAAACAGATGAGATCAAAATAAGGATATCAAGGCCTTCTGTCAAACCTTTTCCAGCAGTGACAAGAGCATTGATGGAATCAACAGTATAGTTTAGGACAATCGCGTTGACCTGGGCCATAAAAGAGCCGATCAAAGTCAGCATCAACGTCGCAAAAACAAGCCACTTATACAGCTTGACATAAACCGAAATCCTTTTGAATATTTCTATGACAGACATCTAATAGTGTTTAATTTAATACATTAGGTTTAATTTGATTCTTAAAAAAAGAAAATACAATTTATCTAGGACTCTTAACCATCACAATAAAAAGATAGCATACAAAAAAACAAATACAGCAATCGCAAATAAAATGTATGAAAGGATGCTTGTTTTCTCCTTTTCATAACCATCTTTTATATATGTATTCTTTCGGATATGGTTGTCCTGATAATTAGTTTCATATTTTTCTTCCGACGCTGCTTTTAGCGAATCCAAACCAGCTATTTTTTCATAACTTGATTGTTCCGTCTGTGCATTCTCTATATAATCAGTAGGTTCATCATCTTCTGACTCTTCGTCATCCGGCAAGACAAAATTCAAATCTGCTCTGATTTTCGACACAGGTCTGATTGGGAACAAACATGAACGATGGCAAGAATACAAATCGTATACAGGATCACAATCCTCGTCTTTATCTACGTAAAAATATAAGGCATCATAAATATCATCAGAAGAATCCAATTCGGAAGTCCACCAACTACAGCTGAACTCACAACCGTCATATTCTTCTAAAACATACTTGCTGAAATGAAGTTCATTGCCATTGGGTCCGACAAAAACAATAGACTCTCCCTTGAGTTTTAACTCACAAAACTTTATGAGTTCTCTCCAATCAGTAAATGATGGCATTTTCCAATCGTTTCCCCACAAAGATGTAGCAGCGTCATCTTCTGGATCAAGGACTTGTTTATTATCACGCCCACAATATTTGACAAAATCATCATTTGAAACATACTTGTGATCGTCATCAGACCATTCAGTTTCAGGATTTCTAGGCACAGTCTCACCCCACATGAAGAGGTCTCCAAACTCACCAACTCCATGCGCACCAATATCATAAGATGCCCAAAGTGTACCAGAAGGCAGTCCTAGATCAACATATTCGTAACCGTTTATTTTGTCGTATTCAGAATTCATTCCTTTTCAAAATCAAAATGGAATTGTGATCATCATTTCACAAAGATTCTTCTGACATTGCATCCTAGCAGATTACCGAAAATGCTTAACAGGTATGTGACAAGCAATGCTGTTTCAAATTTTCCACCATGGAACAGATACAAAGCATAATAAAAACTGTCTGCTATACTATGGTAGAATCCACACAAAATGAATAGAGGCACACCGAACAAAATACCTAGAGGAGTGTTCTTCTTATACATGAACACAGCCATCTCCATGATGAATCCACAGAAAATTGCTTTTATTATCGCTTCCAAAGCAGTGGCATTCAATCTGTTGTTTATTATTGACTGCAGATTGGAAATGACTCCATCACCGGCAACAACAGACAACATCAAAGCGACAATTGTAGTGCCGACAACATTAAACAACAAAATCCATCCAAGGACAGGATAATAGATGTCATCAGACTTGTTGAGTGAGACGGAACCTGCCTTACCAGTGTATAGATGCAATCCGATATAGCACACACCAAGGAGACCGAATGCGAACATACACGCACCTACAATACCACTTACTGTCAGATAGATATAACCTGCGACTGCGATAAAAATACCAGCTAGAATAGAGCTTTTTATGATCTTTTGCATAGTGTTAAAAAATTTTTGCAAAGGTAATTAAATTATCTAAATGTTCAATACTCAGTTGATATTCAAGGTCACGCTATTTTCTTTCCGATCTGATTTTCACACCACAGTCGCTATTGCATCTGAATGAAGGAGAATACATACACTCAGCTGTGGAGATACCAGAAGAGTAGACTCCCTTAGCTTGAACAAATAAAATGTAAGACAAATTATAATTGCCTTTGTACAACCTGTCAAAGAAGAATCTTATATCAGTATCAGTTATAATCTGATAAAAAGAGCATCCGTTTCTCCACTTATATCCGGAGATCTCTTTTTGTGGTTCAAGACAGGCAGGTCTTTCATCTTTCACCATGACAAAATCCAGATCCTGTTCATTTTCTACAGTCAAGATAACTTCCAGTTTATCACCCACATTGACCACATCACCATCCTTCACTTCCGTCAACATATCCTCCGTCGATCCATCATCTCCTTTACGTTTCTCGTGACGATAAGTTTTCTTTTTTATTGAAATTTGATTAGACGCTGGTGTGATCTTACTGTTATCTGCATCATACGAGGCATAAATACTTGCAAAACCTATGCAATCCTCTGGTCCTTCTACTTTAATGGCATTTTTCAAATCTTTGCTTGAAAGCGAACGTTTTACGAATGCACAGTCTTCTTCCGTCTCTATTGTCTTTCCATCAGGAAGAGTGATTTTTCCTCCTGCAGTATTTAAGGATGACGTGCAGACAAGCAAATCAATGACATCAACAGTTGCGACAGGAGATCGCCATACCGTCGTCTCCCTCTTTTTCAAAAGCCACAACAGCATCTCTGCAATTTCTTCTTCTGTCGCCATACCAGACTCAATAAACGCACGGACAGCTTCCGAATGAACCGCTATTGAATTATTGTACCAACTAAAATAATCATGATTTTCTTTCCAATAGATACCCATGGATTCCGACTGAGTGTAGGTCTGTCTCATTGCCTCAACAATCTCTTTTGCCAAACTATCCTTATGGAGAACCACAAGAATACGTACAAAACAAGCCTTTCCAAACAATGTCAAATCATGCCAATGCTCTTCTGTATTTTTAATGACGAAATCGAATGTTTGTTTCAGATCTTTGGAAACAGGAACAATATCTTGAGTAATCAAACGGGAGAACATCATCATCAACTCAAAGTTTGTGGCTTTAAGGCTTCCACATCTATCCTTACATCTATTAAAATTCTTCAATAGATAATTGTCTACACTCGGCAAAGCTTTCTTCAACATTTGTTCACCATCGGCAGTCAGCAGATTTTGTTGATGCAATTTTGTCAAATAACGCACCACACATACAGTCACGTATTCACTCGACTTTTCACCCTCCATAAACCAAGAGAATCCTCCATCATAATTCTTTTGAAATTTTTTCAACTTATCTAGACAATCATTGATCAAGCTATCTGTGTTGGCATCATCCATTAAGTCCACAACTTTCGCTCTTTGCTCCGTCTCATCAAGAGCCTCCAATTTCCAAGGAGACGCTTCAATAGATACCGATTTCAATTCATCATCCTTCAATAGTGGGGATTCCATTACCGACGGATCTGATTTCCATTTTTTTAGTGTCTTCCGTATCGACGGATTATTGCTGGCGATATAAGAAACTATTGAATTGACATACAATGCCATAGTGTAACTCATTGCATTTGGAGAAAGAGGCATCTTGACTGAAGGCATCGCTAAAATTGCCTGCCAAACAGAATTTGGCACATATTCAAATGTCAGATCGACATTGTTGGTCTCATCCGCGTCGACAGACAACTCCTTGGTTTCACCTTTACGGACAAGGGAACTGTTTGCCTTAATCACCTTACTCTTGTTTTTAACCACCGGCACCAAATGCAACTCTCCATCACTATATTTAGGTCCATCTGCAGTCACCGTCAATCTGACACTCTCAACGTCGTCAGGCACCACAAACTGACACTCGACCGTCTGAATTTTATTTGCAGACACAGCAAAATCAACCGCCTTTTCTACCAACACTTTATTTGTCTTGTTGTCCTCAAACAAGAATTTTGCCTTGCCACGAATAGTTTTGCCTTCATTGCTTGTTATCGAAGCGGCCACAACACATGTATCACCACTACGGAACACACGTGGAATCAACGGACGTACAGTAAACGGCATCGCTGTCCTCACCATAAATTCATCATTTCCCAAATCTAACTTTTGTGTCAGGGAGATAATCTTGATATTCCAACGAGTCACACTTTCCGGAGCATCAAAATCAATTGTCGCTTTTCCATTTCGTGTCCTGATATCAGGAAAGAAGAATGCTGTTTCAGAAAAATTTGACCGGATACATTTACCTGTACGTTTTAATCCTTTAACATCAGACTCCTGTACGTTAATATGCTTATTCGGATTAGAGTTCCACTGACTCAAACCGCTCTCTGATAAACTACTAACAGAACCAGTGACATCATGTTTCTTTTGTACTCCATAGCCATTCACAATAAGTTCGTCTTCAGGATAATCCAATACGACATCCAACCTTTGAGACTTATCCACAAATATTTTTTTTGGATTTAATACACTCCATTCAGAGAATACCAAATCACACCCCTTCGCTGGGATATAGATTTCATAGTATCCAGTGTGATCGGTACGCACAGACACAAACGAATTATCAACTCTAACATTTGAATAAGCTACCACATTACCTAAAGCGTCTTTCACATATCCATAAATCACTTTTCCTTCTTTGAAATCAGCCGAAGTATAAATCGATTTAGTGTGACTTGGAATCGACTTATTGATAAACCAGACAGGCAATGAATATCCCGTTTCTTCAATTCTCTGATATGGATATAGCCACGCTTTATAATAAGTATGGTTATCTATAGTGTTAAATGACTTGTAATAATCGTATGGATTATAGAAACTTGTGGAATATCTTGCTATATTTGGGGCCCACGTATGAGTCTTGTAAACATCTAATGCGGCATCATACATAGTGGCGGCAAGCGACATAGGGAGTTTTGAACCCTCAATTTCAATTGTCCATTTTTGGCGTGAGCCTGCCTGAATTTTATCTCTTAATCTTTTGATATTTGCGTTCAAACATTTGTATTCAGGAGTCTTATGCAAACAAAAACGTTTAGATGTATACTTGCCATTTTTATAGACAAAGAAAGTGACCACATATGCTTTGTCCCTATCTTTTGTGAATAGATCATCGTATGAAAACTTAAATGTCCTCAATTCATTCTTAAGGTTGATCCACTCCTCCGTCAGAATATTTCCATCATTATCCGCAAACAGATAAAGCACGTAGGCATCGCTATCGTTGGAAGCAATGGAACATTCAATTGCCTCATTTTCAGAAATGTAACTGTAATAGTTATTAGATACCCAGAAAGAAGATTCCACAGGATTTACATTGCTTCGGCTATCATATACTACAACATTATCCTTTTTCAAAGTGTCTCCACTTTTTGAATCTATAAAGATAACTTTATAATCTCCTAACGGCAGTTTCGACAAATCAAATTTTGCTGTGCCATTCAACAATTTTGTTCGTCTTTCGACCTCTTTACCATCTCTTTTTGAAACAAATATGATTTCAGCCGACAAGGAATCTTTATTCATTACTCCATAACCAGAACTGTACACATTCCATTCCGCATTTTTTGACAAATTAAGTTGTGAGGGATAACACGAAATCGAGAGGTTGTCACGATACAAAGTAATCTCTTTTTCAACTTCAACGACTTCTCCAGAAGGAGACGTCACTTCTGCCTCTA
>CAMJFV010000108.1 GCA_946405045.1 uncultured Bacteroidales bacterium
AAAACAGAAAAAAGATTATAGTAAGGGAATAAAAGATTCGTCATAAAAGTCATATCAAATCATATTTTAGCAATTCACGATTAGTAATAAATAAGGATTTATTGCTAATTTTGCACCCGATTTTAAACAAACACTACTTCCTCTTATGAGGCTTTTATAAAATTTTAATTGAAAGATGGACAAAATTTATTCAGCGGCGGAATTGCGTCTGGCGAAGAATCATGCCCGCTATGCACTGATGACAATGTATTTCTTCGCAGGTTTCACATTCGCTACCCTATTCTCACGAATGCCTGCGCTTAAAATCATCTATGATTTCAATTTCACCGGACTTGGTCTGATGGAACTGTCCATGTCGATTGGCGGACTGCTCATCATGCCTGTCTGCTCCAACCTTGCCAACCGTTATGGCAGCAAGAATCTGACAGCGATGGGATTCATCGTGGCGACGCTGTTTGCGTTGATTCCAATAATGCCGTCGAAATATCTTCTATTCCCCATCTGCATGGCATACGGAATGTTTGTATCTCTGTTTGACATAGCGATCAACGGCAACTCTATCCTCGTTGAAAAGGCGTACAAACGCAGTATCTTGAGCAAATTCCACGCCATATACTACGTCGGCACACTGACAGGAGCTCTCGTCGCCATTCTATTCCTCACTTTCAATATTCCGACGTGGGCACACTTCTTGACAGCCTCAGCATGCATATTCACCGAATTGACGCTGCTACGTAGGTTTATGATCAGGGAAAGGCCCAAAAAGAATCCGACAGATAAAAAATTCCGCCTGCTTTTCCCTAAAGGCATATTACTTCTGATCGCATTCTTCGCACTGTTCAGCCGAGTGATTGAGGGTGTAGTGTCGACGTGGAGCACAACCTATATGAACGAAGTGATCACACTGCCACAGAATCTGGCACCAGTGGGATTGGCAGTATACGCATCCTTCATGGCAATCGGACGTTTTATGGGAGACATTGTGAGAAGCAGATACTCAGAGACGTATATATTAGTGGTTTGCAGCGTCATCACAATCATCGGATTGGGAATGTTCGCAAGCGCGGCCTCCTTTGGCGACGCTGCATTCGGAATCTCCGTCGTCGCCCTATTCATCACAGGCTTAGGCATGAGTTGCGTGGTGCCAATCATATATAGTCAGGCGGGCAGTCAACCCGACGTCACACCAGGAGCAGGAATCGCCATGGTCAACACTATAAGCGGCACCGGATTTTTGTTCGGACCATTCATGATCGCCAATATCGCAGATGCATTCGGATTGAGAGTCTCGTTCATATACGTCTGGACGTTGAGCATCGCAATGGGGATCCTGGCAACAATATTATATAAATTAAAAATGCGAAATGATAAATGATAAATATCACGTAAAAACGTGCGTGTAATATATTTTTCTCTTTCGCCATCTTTTTTTATTTTTGTAATACAAGGAGATATATAAGATGGCTGTTTTCAAGAAAATATTGATATGCGTTGTGATGCTTTGTGCTCTGGCAGGAGCAAAAGCTGAACGTCTTTTGTTTGCCCACTACACTATTGAAGACGGTCTGACAAGCAATTCAGTCAATGCGGTATGCCAAGACACAAACGGCTATGTATGGATTGCCACACGTTTCGGAATCAGCCGTTTCGACGGAGTGAACTTCAAAAACTACAATTCATTCACAGATTCCGTAATGTTGAGAAACGATATTTATTACGCTTTTCTCCTTCCAAATGGCAAGCCAACATTCTCCAGTTCCAATTCTGTATTGTTCTCTTATAATGAGTTGTCAGATTCTTTTGAAGACATCTCATCTTTCCTTCCCAAAGACACATACAAACACGATTTGAAAGGTTTTTCTTCTCAACCTAATGGAGAAAATCTTCTATCCACAGCATGCGGATTATTTGGTTTTGACAACGCCACCAACCAGTTTCAACGCGTCGCTCAAAACTATCAAAACCATGTGCTTGATGTTTGCACCGACAAATTTGAGCGTTATTGGGTGGGACACTACAATGGTTTGGCCATCCTTGACAAAGACGGACACGAACTTCCTTTTGATCTATTAAAAGATCATTTCATCACTGACATCCATCCTCTCGACGACAATCACATTCTTATATGCTCTGCAGTGGGAGGATCATGGATCGCTAAAATCAACGGTGAGAAGGATGTTCCTACTCTGAAAAAATTGGATGCTCCGTTTGATAATGTCAGTGCTGTGGTATCCGACAAACATAATATCATTTGGATTGGAACATTAAATGACGGCCTTTGGAAATGCAAGTTTGACGGTGCAAACTTTGAATATGACAAGATCATCCCATTGAATGAGCGTGAAGATGCTCTAGCAAAAATATCGTCGCTGTTTGTTGACAATGAAGGAAATGTTTGGGTGCCGACTCAGAGTTCTGGTGTTTGGAGAACAACTTCAATAAGCGATTACACCTATATCAAATCAAAAGACGTGGGTATTCCCAAAGCTGTTGGAGCATCATTCTGTGAGACTGAGGATGGCGACGTGCTGATGGGGACCGACGGTTGTGGACTCTACTTGTTTGACAGCCAATTACAAATCAAACAGGAGATCAAAGGACTGTCGTCGAACAGTGTTCTGACAATTGCCAAAGAGGACGGAGACTATTTGTTGGGTTTCTGGGGAGGAGAAAGCAACCGTTACAATTTAAAGACCGGAAATATCTCAAAAATACTTTACAAAGGAATTGAAAATCCACGCTATACCACCAAAAATATATACCGCATGACAGACGGTTCTATCTACGTCTCTGCAGCAGGCGATGGTGTCTACCGTGGAAAAAATGAGACGTGGGAGAAATTGACATTGTCGGACTCTTCAATGAGCAACTATCCAGACGTCTGGGTGGAAGGATCATACCAGAAACCAGACGGAAGCATTATCATATACACAGCAAGAACCATCTGGAGCAACAGATCTGGCCATTTCAAGCCTCTGCTTCCCGACGTCGATAAATCCCTCTCAAACAATCCTCTACACGTGAACCAGTGCGTCGCAAACAACGACAATATACTTTTTGCAGCGACAAATAAAGGAATCTACTGCTTTGATAAAGATGATGTCTATCTTGGCACAATTGATTATATTCCGATGGGCGAATACGCGTCATTGCTGATAGACGAAAACAATATCTTATGGGCAAGCGGTTCAAACGGAATTCTGGCAATCGACACAAAAGGGATGACATACAACCGTATGTTACCAACCAACACAATTCCATCCTACGACTATTTCACCGGCAGAGCTTGTCTGCAGACTAAATCAGGATTCATCTTCTTTGGATGCAAAGACGGATTCGTACGCGTGCAGCCAAATGTGAAAACGTCTGAAAAAATCGATCACATGGCATTTTCACAGCTGAGCATCCGTGGAAAGGCTGTGCCAGTGGGAAGTGACATTCTTCCTCTTCCATTGAAGACAATGGAAAAATTGAACTTGTCGTATGATCAAAACAGATTTTCATTAGGATTCGACTGGGTCGACTTCTCTCTGACAAACAATATTGTGCCTAAATATCGTATTCCTGAAATCGGTATGGATTGGGAGTCGTTAGGTCACAAACGCAGTATAGACATCACATACCTGCCTGCAGGTGATTTCACAATTGAGTTGGCTGCATTCTCTGGAGGCAAACCAATTCAGGCTATCTCACTCCCCGTCTCCATCTCATCTCCATGGTGGAACAGTATTTGGTTCTATTGTCTGATTTTCCTATTGTCTTGTGTTCTGCTTTATGCTTTCTACCGAGCAAGGACTAAAAGATTGGAAGAGCACCGTCGGGAACTACAACAGATGGTAGATGAGAGGACTCGTGATCTCAACAATGCCAACACCCTATTGTCTGAACAAAAGTCGGCTATCGAAGCAAGAAACGAGACCCTATTGGCAACGTTGAAACAGAAAGATCAGTTGGTGGCTGTGGTAGCGCACGACTTAAAGAATCCAATGTTCGCTATCGTCTCCACTTTGAAACGAATGTTGTCGCATATCTACACACAAGCCGAACAGCAGCGTCTACTCACCAAATTAGCTGATGAGTCAGAAGGATTGCAGAAACAAATGGTCAGTCTGTTGCAATGGGCAAACGGAGACGTCGCGCTATCCACTTACCATCCATCGGCAGTAGACGCGAATGAACTGGTGAAAGAGGCGATCTCACTATTGGAAGGTCTGGCAGGAGAAAAAGAAATCAATTTGTGTCAAGACGGAATGACACAATATGCCACATGGTGCGACCAACGTATGTTTTCAACCATCATGCGCAACCTGATTACCAACGCCATCAAATTCTCCGTCAAAGGAGGTGAAGTGTCGGTGGAACTTTCCGAAACTGACGGCAACTCGATTATTAAAGTGACTGACAAAGGAGTCGGAATGTCACAAGATAAAGTAAATGAACTTCTGTCCGGTGAAAATATAACGTCCACTTCAGGCACGGAAGACGAGGTCGGCTATGGATTCGGATTCAGAATCGTGCTTGATTATGTCCGCAAAAATAAAGGAAATCTACAGATTGAAAGCAAACCGCAAGATGGCACCACAGTGATCATCTCACTACCTAAATGTCAGGATGAGAAGTTGGAAATCCAAACAGACGACAAGCAGGATGTAGAGCTAACAATAAACAAAAATCTTCTTTCAGGAAAGTCTATTCTAATTGTTGATGACGACGAATTGATTCTTGAACATATCACTGAACTATTGTCTCCATACGTGGAAGTGCACCAAGCTCACGATGGAGAACATGGGATATCACAAGCACAGACGTATGTCCCAGACCTGATTATAAGTGATGTTGAGATGCCTAACATGAATGGTCTTGAGATGTATGAGAAATTGACGGGAGATTTGCTAACGTCTAACATTCCGTTGCTATTCCTGTCTGCCAAGACTGATGATAATATACGATTGAAAGGTCTCTCAATCGGAGCAATCGATTATATTACCAAACCATTTGATGACGACGAGTTGCTGGTGAAAATCTGCAACTTCTTAATGTGGCATCAGAAAATACAGGTTACAGCATTAACCAAAACATTAGAAGGAGAAGAAGAGTCGACAGACAAAATAAATCCACTGTTGGAAAAGATCATACTTTTGGTAAAGGAGAACTACACCAATCCGCTCTACAGTCTGACTGAATTCACTCAAGACCTAGGAATGAGCAAGTCAACTCTTTGCCGACGTTTGAAAGCGATAACAGACAAGACTGCAATGGAGATTCTGACAGAATACCGTCTCAACATGGCAAAAAATATGTTGACAGACGGTGATATGTCAGTCAGCGACGTAGCTTATGCCGTCGGCTTCAACGACCCATTATATTTTAGCAGACGTTTCAAACAATTTTTCGGATATCCGCCTAAATCAGCACGTTGAAACATTCATCCATATTTATGAAAATATTTTCCTTAGTGTTTTTTGTGTTGTGATCTACCTTTGTCATAAATCAATTTAACACGCAAACAATATGGAGAAACTTATCATATTATATACTTTAGTACTCGGATTATTCTGTCAGACTAACCTTTACGCAAAAGAGGCTTCAACTGACAATATGCGTATTAATAAAAACGCCAAGTCCTACAATTTCAAAGTTTCAGACGTTGACGGATTCAAGGTAGACGGTACGAAACTGCTCGACCGTTGTGGCAACGAGTTTGTGATGCGAGGCGTAAATTTAGCCTACACTTGGTTTAAGAGTTCAGCTTATACCCAGTTGGAAGCAATAAATAAATATGAGGCCAATGCGGTTCGTATAGTGTTGGGAGACGGTGCTAAGTTTACCGCCGACGATGCCGCATCAGTCAAAACGATGATCGACAAGTGCAAGGAATATGGCATGGTGGCCATTGTGGAAGTTCACGACGCTACAGGCAGTGACGACATCAACGATTTAGTGAAGGCAGCCAACTATTTTGCCGACATGGCATCCGTATTGAAAGGCACAGAACATTACGTCATAATCAATATCGCCAACGAATGGCATAAATCATCTTCAGCAGCCAACTGGAAAAACGGGTACAAACAAGCAATCCCCATAATTCGAAATGCAGGCCTTCGTCACTGTATCATGGTTGACGCCGGGGGATACGGTCAGAATGCATCAACAATCCATACATACGGCAAAGAAGTGCTGGCTGCCGACGTAGAGAACAACATCTTATTCTCAATCCACATGTATGGCACAGCCGGCAATAAGAAAAAAATAGCATCAAATATCGACGGAGTTATAAATCAAGGCTTAGCACTATGTATTGGAGAATTCGGTTGGTATCATAGTGACGGTGATGTCGACGAACAACAGATTCTTTCCTACTGTAAAGAGAAGAATGTAGGATGGTTGGCATGGTCATGGTATGGCAACGGAAGTCCAGTAGAATATCTTGACGTAGTGAAGGATCCTTCCTCCGATCCAGTGTTGTCATCGTACTCTAATATCAGTATCAACAACTGGAAAAACACAAAGACATGGAAAGCTTCAAGCGACTGGGGCAAAACAATCACCGACGCATGGAAGAGAGAAGCAAAAAAAGCAGCTTTAG
>CAMJFV010000109.1 GCA_946405045.1 uncultured Bacteroidales bacterium
GATCTTGCCACGGAATGTTGGCATAAGGTTTGCATCCATTGTTGCCTTCAAATCGTCGATGAATAGGTCTGCGCTCTTTACAGGGCCACCGAACATCACGATTGCCTCTGGAGAAGAGAACTTAACGAAGTCTGCGAATGCCTCACCAAGGATGACACCTACACTCTTCATAACCTCTTTACCGATCTTATCGCCCTTACGTGCTGCGTTGCAGACGTCAAGACCTGTGATCTTGTCAAGAGGAATCTCACGAAGAACAGATGGCTCGTTTGATGCCTGAAGAAGTTCCTGAGCAGAACGGATAATACCTGTAGCGGAAGTATAAGTCTCAAGACATCCCTTCTGTCCACAACCACACTGGCGACCGCCACGGCGAACAATGACATGTCCAAGCTCACCTGCGTTACCGTCATGACCATAAACAAGCTTTCCGTTGCAGACAATACCAGATCCGACGCCTGTACCAAGAGTGATCATGATGAAATCCTTCATGCCTTTTGCGGCACCATACATCATCTCACCGATTGTTGCAGCATTAGCATCATTTGTAAGAGTGCAAGGCACACCGAACTTGTTTGTAAGGATCTTAGCGAACTCGATAGTGCCTTTCCAAGGAAGGTTCGCCGCATTTTCGATATTACCTGTATAGTAGTTTGCGTTAGGGGCACCTACACCAATACCCTTAATTTTCTCAATTCCACCGTTCTCCGCGATAAGCTTTGAAAGAGCAGAATGAAGTTCATTAATATACGCGTCAAGGTCAGCGCCAAACTGCTGAGTCTTGATTGAACTACTTGCAATCACTTTACCATTAGCGTCTACAATTCCAAACGCTGTGTTCGTACCACCTACGTCAATTCCTACGACGTAAGGCTTTACCATATCAGTCATAATTATATATGTTTTTTATTTATTTCAATTTTGTAGCAAAGTTAGCACTATTTGCGAATTGTGCAACCCTTAAATCCATACCACATCAAATAAACATAGCATACAATTGGCAATGCGAATGCCATGTGCACTCCGATATTGTCAGCCAACAATCCCTGCAAAGGAGGAACAACAGCTCCTCCAAGAATCATCATCACCAACAAAGATGAACCTTGAGCGGTATGCTCTTCCAACTCTCGTATCGCCAACGTGAAAACATTAGAGAACATGATGGAGTTGAACAATCCGACTGCCAAGATGCACCACAATGAGAGCATACCGTCAAACACCAACATCGCTGTAAGAAGGGCTATATTAATAGTCGCGAAAATTCCTAATGTGCGAGACGGAATACTTTTTGCAGATATAAAAGCAATATAATTCGCCACCAAGTATCCGACAAATGGAAGAACCTCATCAATGTTGAATCCAGTGATTGTAAAAATCAAAATAAACCCTGCTATTGCCACAGCAGCCATGAAGCTGTACTTTTTCACACTCTCCATATTACTCATAGAGAGAGATCCGACAAATCGTCCGATCATCGCACCGCCCCAATAGAATGCCAAAAATCTTCCAGCAGTGAACTCTTGAATAATTCCAACACACTCCTTCATATAAGTGACAAGGTTGCTACCTATTGTCACCTCTCCTCCTACGTAGAAGAATATCGCAAACATACCAAATACCAAATGAGGATATTCTAGCGCACTTTTCTTTGCTTTTGTCGCAGTTTCAGAAATTGTTGTTGTGAGTGAATTGTCAGAAACCGTCAAACTACCTTCTTCTGTCTCTTCTTTTTTAGACGGTCTCATATCTGGAATATCAGACAAGAATATAGTCACTGACAAAAAAAGAAGAATACAAGCGAGTGCCAAATATGGAATCTGCACGGCCTGTGCTCCACCTCTATAAGGATCTGAATCATTAAAGAAATTGAATATCACATACGACCCGACTATAGGAGCTATCGTTGTGCCGAGAGAATTGAATCCCTGGGAAAGGTTTAGTCGGCTCGATGATGTCTCCGGAGTTCCCAACATCGACACCAATGGATTCGCTGAAATCTGTAGGAATGTGAATCCCGTGCCAAGCAAGAACAACGCACACAAAAAGACCGGAAAACTTGGTTCCATGGAACCAGCCTCTTCAAAAAACATCAGACATGCAGCTGTCGACGTGAGTAATCCTGCTATTATCGCATTCTTATATCCAACCTTATCAATTGGATCTCCGATGTGTCTGCTGACTAAAAAATAGATCAGAGATATAACAAAATACGCAGTGAAAAATGCGAACTGAACCAAGTTGGCCTGAAAATTCGACAACTCAAACACTGACTTGAAATAAGGAATCAACATATCGTTCAGACATGTGATGAAGCCCCATATAAAAAACAAACCAGTAAGGATTGTCAACGGATATTTATATGTTTTTCCTTCCATCATTATGTATGTTAAAAATCTACTCTAAGTTTCAAATTCAATTGTCGGCCAGTCAGATAATTAGGCACCGGACATTGCTGTCCATCAGCAGTTTTTATCCAACTGTAACTGCTCACATTATTTATAGCAAACAGATTCAAGCAATCAAAAGACAAACCTATACCACGCAGTTTGCGTAACACTGGCTTTTTCATCAACTTGTCTCTGCCTTGCACCAAACTGTAAGTGGCTCCTATATCAGCGCGAGTGTAAGAGCCAGAAGTATATTTGTCTCTTTCCACATCTCCTGGCTTTCCATAACTGAAGCCACCAGCAAAATTCATAGTCAAATTCACTTCCAGCTGATCAATGCCAAGGAATTTATCTTGGAAGAACAACGACACATTATATACTCGGCTGTTTGGAGAATCCATGTAGCCTTTTCCATCACCATAAATATTATCTCTAGCACGAAGCCAGCCCACACTGATCCAAGAGTCGGAACCTGGAACGAACTCTCCAAAAAGTTTCACATCCGCACCCACCACATAGCCGATGCCATTATTTTCTCCCTCATAGATGATTTCCACATTGTCTACAGTATATGGGATTAACCTATCTATGTATTTTCCATAAATTTCGTAAGTGAACTTGAACGGACGTTTCCACATTGAAAAATATTTATCCGCACCTACCACAAGCTGCCAAGATCGAGGAGACTGTATTTCATCATTGAGTCGCACCTCCACGTCGCCATCAGCATTCTTATATGAACATCTTAACTCTTTATAGAAAGGAGACTGGAAATATCGGCCTATTGCCCAACGGAATCCCCAATTAGAACATCTCTCAGGAAAATATGCTATTGATGCTCGTGGGCTGACCAGCAGCTCATCATTGAAAGACCAATAGTTGAAACGCAAGCCTGACGTAAAAATAACACGGCCTTTATCTGTCTCACCATGCAATGTGTTTTGTACAAACGAAATAAATCTTGTGGATTCCATCCTCAGATCGGAATACTGATTTGAGGATATCGGGAAACAATCATTACGCAATGGTTGCGAATAACCTGAGGAATCTCGCATCTCCCACTCCTCTATTTTGTCATATACATTCTCCTTCTGCAACGTCAATCCCCATCTCAAAATATTCTTTGACAGTTTGACCTCACCCAAATGAGACAGACTAACAATATTAGTCTCCAAACAATTTCGAGCATGTTCAATGTAGGCAGCGACACCTTGAGAATAATCAACATTCATGACATTGTCTGGAACAATGTCACTCATAAAATATTCTCCACCAATATCATACGTCACATTTTCCTCTGACTTGTACCCATTTCCTAGCAAAGAAAGTTTGACATTCTTACGAGGTTTGAAATCTAATGATAGGTTTCCAAAACAACTGCGATAATCATCCACCTCTTCTCCATCATAGAAAACCTTAAATTTTTTTGTTTCTGCAACAGAACCGAATTGTGTTTCTCTTGTCTTTGGAATATAATTATACTTGTTTCTTGCGATATTACCAAGCAGTGATATTTCCCATTTTGGTGATATTTCCCATGTAAGATATGTCTGATAGTCAATAAAATCAGTATCGTAATTACAGATTGAAGAATCCGCGTTTTCTTTATTTAAAAGATATGCCGACGATTTATATCTGAATCCATGCAACTGAGAAAAATTACCTGTTTTACTTCCGATCGACGCGGATGCACCCAAAAAACTTCCCGAAACACTACCTTCAAACTTACGCTCTGGTTTACGGTAGTGGATATCCAACACTGAACTCATCTTGTCACCAACCTCAGCGGCAAAACCACCGGAAGAAAACTCCACACTCTCTACCATGTCAAGGTTGACGAACGACAAACCCTCCTGTTGTGCACTGCGGACCAACTGAGGACGGAAAATCTCTATTCCGTTCACATAAACACTGTTCTCATCATAACTTCCTCCACGTACTGAATACTGCTGAGACAATTCATTAGTGGAAACGACTCCAGCCTGACTCTTGACCAAACCCTCGACGCCTCCTGTGACAGTTGGCACATTGCGCATGTTGCTCACGTCGATAAGCACCACAGAATTGGATTGTTTGCGTTGGGCAACGACAGACACACTATCAAGAACGATATCATCCTCCTGCAAACGGATTCGCAAATATCCCGATTGTTTTGTGATCTTGAATCTCTCTTCCGCATAACCAAGCATCGAAACAGACAAAATGGCAGTGTCACTCTTCACATCCAAAGAAAAGCGGCCATCTTCATCTGTCAGAGTTCCGACAGTTGTTCCTAACAACGCTGCAGAAGCATCGCTGATTGGATAATTCTCTTTATCAGTGACACGTCCTCCAATAGTCCAAGCCATTGACAGTTGGGCCATCAGCGTTATTATAATCGTTATGTAATATTTCATTTTCAACATTTGCTACAAATGTAGTAATTATTTTCTTGCAAATGCACATCCGCAATAACTTTGACGATAAAGAGCCAATTCATTGCTGAGCTGCAAACTGCGTTCATAACCCTTCTTTCTTTTGAAGTCAGTCGGCAAATACTCTATGCCCTCCTCTTTCGCAATTCCACGCCCCACCGCACTTATAACATCTGTATTCTTCTTTGGTCCGATTGTCAGTGTTGTCGCAAAAAAATCGCAACCATACAATTTGGCCATTTGGGCAGTTTTTCTCAACCGTAAAGAAAAGCACAACGTGCATCGTTCGCCTTGTTCTTCATCTTTCTCATGGCCACGGACAAACTGTAAATATTCTGAGTTATCGTAATCGACATCCACAAATTTCACATCGGCATAATCCGGATTTTCCTTCACCATTCGTATCAGTTCAGACTTACGTTTCTCATACTCCTGTTGTGGCATGATGTTTGGATTATAGAAAAGAAGGGTCAATCGAGTAAGCGGATGTATCCTCTCTATACTCGCAGAGGCACATGGTGCACAACAGACATGAAGCATCACCATCGGCTTTTTCCCGTCGACTGCATACTTCGACAAAATCTTCATCATCGTATTGTCCGCATTCTCTCGATTCATACTGCAAAAATAGCAATAATAGATATATGTCTGTAATTTTTTCTATCTTTGTTGTCAACAGAAATGCACATACTTTTTACAACATTAATATGAGAAAAACACTACTTTTCATACTGTCGCTTACAACAGCGTCACTATATGCCCAAACTTCATGCGACACCACTTGGTTTACTGGTGAAGGCACTCAATATGGCGGAATTGCAGGAACAAACGGAGGCAATTGCGGAATATTTGTCGACGAAGAGGATTTCTACCATTGTGCCATGAACCATGAGCAATACGACGAGAGCATGACATGTGGAGCCTGCGTCCATGTGATCGGCCCCATCGGAGAAATTGACTTGAAGATTGTGGACAGATGTCCGGAATGCAAACATGGAGACATTGACCTGAGCACAGACGCGTTCACAAAAATAGCTAAGCTTGAAGACGGCAGAGTGCCTATCAAATGGTGTTTCATCCCATGCCGTGAAAGTGGCGGAATCAGAGTGAAATACGAGCCAGGGATGAGTCAATTCTACTTCAAAATGGCTATCTACGACCATTTATACGCGATAGACATGCTTGAATATCAGAAGAAAGATGGCAGTTGGGAGGAGATCAAACGCACAGACTACAACTATTTTGTAGAAAATGCGGGAATAGATGAAGACAAAAGCAAAATAGGTCCGTACACTTTCCGAATCACTGCTTCGACAGGGGAATCCATCATCATAAAGGATGTGGAATATAAAGAAGGCGAAGAAGTGGAGACGGGAGTACAATTTTCACTTACAGAATGTGACGCTTACAATACAGAGTCAAAAGTTGTTTCTTCACAAAAAGATGATTTATTGCCTCCGTTCCAAGTTTTTTCTATAGACGGCAAATATATCGGCGAATATGAAACGATAGATGCCATTCCGTCCTTTTCAAAAGCAATAATAATCAGAAGCAAAACATCGGGATCCAAATATATCCAGCAATAGAGGATTGCCACATCTTTGTACTTTTACATAAAAAAAGAGAGGCGAACCATCGCATCTCTTGTTCAGTTGTAAACAACAGGTAACTTAAACTTGCAAAACAGATGACACTCTGCGCTTCTCTAATGCAAGGCGAGTATCATTGTTTGCGATAAATAATTAATAATATATAAAGATAAGGTAAGGGTTATTCCTGA
>CAMJFV010000110.1 GCA_946405045.1 uncultured Bacteroidales bacterium
CGCTTCCGCTGATGTGGATGAATCTGTTTTTGATTTCAGATTAAGTTTTTGACGTTGGTTGATATAGGAGTCAAAAAGGGCAACGTCTTCTGCAGAATCAAAATCTAAAGAGATATTTTTAGGAATCATTTTTAGTTCATTGTCTTCGAAAGAAGATAAAATGAATCCGTCTGTATTTGCTCGGTAATTGCTTAATTGTGATTCGTTTGATGCGAAGAATTGTATCTTTTCTCCACGTTTTTTGAAGATACAAAAAAGAGCATCCGTCGTTTCTGCACGACGGATGACTTCGTTCCATTTATCTTCTAGTTTGGGCATTTTAATATTCCAAATATGGATTGTTTAATTTTTCCCAAGCCACATCTGTTGATTCTCCATGACCTGGATATAGGATTGTGTCGTCAGGCAATCGTAATAATTTGCCGGTGATGCTTTCCATAATTTCTCTCTGGCTTCCTGTAGGGAAATCAGTTCTTCCGACAGACTGCTTGAATATTGTGTCGCCTGTGAAACAGACATTTTGCTCTTTGGCATAGAAGCATACACTTCCTGCACTATGTCCGGGAGTTTCAATCACTTGCAGTTTGATATTGCCGATTTCAATCACGTCTCCTTCTTTGATTTTTGTGCCAATTTCAGGAGCCTGTTCGTCGGCTGGCATTTGGAATATATTCAGTTGGTCGATGAATGTGTCGATGAAAAACTGATCTTTCGGGCTTGCGTAAGTCTTCAGTCCGAAAGTTTCAAGTATGAATTTGTTTCCGTAGATATGGTCGAAATGAAGATGTGTGTTTAGAAGTGCGACGGGAGTCAGCCCATTCTGCTCGATAAACTTCTTCAGTTTCACTTTCTCCATTCTGCTGCGGCAGCCCGCATCAATGATTCCACATTTGTTTGTGGTCTCATCAATCACTACGTAAGTGTTTTCCTGAATCGGGTTAAAAACGAAAATTTCTATTTTCATTGTTCTGCTGAATCGTTGTTCTCGTTTTCGATTTTCTTTGACTCCTGGTCTGCAATCTCGCTTACTTTGTCAAGAATCTTTGTGTTGACTTGGAAATCAGTAGGACGGAAGCTGCGTACAATGGCAACTACAGAGTCTTTTTTGTCAGGAATGATGTCTCCGTTCACACGATAGACAAGACCATCTTTCGCGTCTACGATTCTAGATATTTTTGTGAATTCCTCTTCGTCTGTCTTTGCTGAGAAGATAAATTCATATACACCTTCTTGCTTTGAAATCTCAATAAGACGGAATTCTGGAAATTCCTGACTGTCAGAATTCAATAAGTTTTCTGCGAAAGTCTTGAACTCTTCCTGTGTGTTTGCTTTTGTCACGTCAATCATGACTTCATCACCTTTCTCCATGACCAAAGGAATCGTAGGGAATGGATAAGTGGTTACTTCATAACCTTCTGGGACATAGATGTCAAAACCGTCAAATTTTGTCAACTTTGTTGTGTCTTCTGTTTCAGCTTTTTGCTCTGGTGCTTTTTTTACATTGTCACAACTAGCCAAAGATACTAACAGACATGCGGCTGCGATATTTCTTATGATTTTAGTAGCTTTCATATTCTTAACTTTTTTACTTGTTTTCTTGATTATTATCCTCATCCTCTTCTATATAGTCAACAATCTCTTCGTCATCCTCGTCTACATAATCCACAAGTTCCTCATCTTCATTATTCTCTTCGTCTTCGTTGAACTTTGATGGAATTTTGCCATTCATGACCTCTTCATAAAGATCCTCGTCAAATTCATACTCATCGTAATTGTCATCATTTGGATTCTCGTCGACGTAGCTGAAATCATCGTCGTCATCAAAATCGTTGCGGATTTTATCTGCATCAAGATTACGATGGGTGATCGATTCCACCTCATGAGTGTTGTTCTGAATCATCTCCCAAAGCATGTCTTTAAGCTGAGTCAGACCACTTCCCACCACAGATGAAATAAAACAGTATTTGATGTCCTTTGGTAACTGCTCGGTAATCAGTTCTTTCAATTCATCGTCGAGCATGTCAGACTTTGAAAGACATAGAATTCGCTGTTTCTCAAGCAATTCTGGGTTGTATGCTTCCAGCTCTTTTAATAGTGTGTTGTATTCCTCAACGATGTCATTTGTGTCTACTGGAACCAAGAAACAAAGGATTGCGTTTCTTTCAATATGACGTAGGAATCGATATCCAAGTCCTTTTCCTTCACTTGCTCCTTCTATGATTCCTGGAATATCTGCCATACAGAAACTTTTTCCGTCACGGTAGGCAACGATACCAAGGTTTGGAACAAGAGTGGTGAACGGATAGTCTGCGATTTTTGGTTTCGCTGCTGAGATAGAAGAAAGCAGAGTGCTTTTTCCAGCGTTTGGTTTTCCTACCAGACCAACATCAGCCAACACCTTCAACTCAAGGATGACAATACGCTCCTGACCAGGCTCACCGCTCTGTGCGAAGCGTGGGGTACGGTTTGTGGCTGAGCGGAAATGCCAGTTTCCAAGACCTCCGCGTCCACCTTTAAGAAGAATCTTCTGCTCTCCATCTTCAGTGACATCCATCAGATATTCACCAGTCTGGGCATCATATACCACAGTACCACAAGGCACCTCAATCACCTTGTCAGCACCGTCGGCACCGAAACTTCTGCTATGGCTTCCGCTCATTCCGTTTCCAGCGAAGATATGACGGTCGTATTTCAGGTGTAGCAAAGTCCAATAGTCTTTGCTCGCACGGATTATGATATGTCCGCCACGACCTCCGTCACCACCATCAGGGCCACCCTTAGGAGTGAACTTTTCACGATGAAGGTGAGCCGAACCACCGCCGCCTCTTCCACTTCTTATATGGATTTTTACGTAGTCTACGAAATTGCTGTTTGCCATAGTGTATCAATTTTGTGCAAAATTAAGAATTTTTTGCATTTTTTTGAGTAAGGTGACAAGTATAAAATGTGTGATTCGTTAAACAAACATGCCAAATGTTGAAAAAAAATGCGATTGTTGATAATTTCGTTGAAAACTTTATATATATGGATGTTGATAACTTTTGTTTTTTATTATAAATTTGCGTATTAAAGTAAATCGCTAGGAAATATGGACAAGGGACTTAACATAAAAGGACTTAATATAAAGCACTCTTTTCGAATTATAGCAGTGTTGTTTATGATGATTTCATTTTTGACACCATCGTATGCGGTATTGACAGGAAAAGGAAGCAAAAACGATCCTTATATCATTGATGAACCTCAGGATCTACCTGATTTAAGGGATTATATCAAAAATAATGAAGGAAAGTATATCTATGTTAAGCAGACAGAGGATATAGATTTGTCAGATTTGTCTAGTAAGGCAGGTCGACCACCATTGCCATTATCTGGATTTAATTGGCTCAGAAATACTTTAAGAGTACCTGCCACGTCGTATTTTTTAGGAGAATATGATGGAGGTGGATACACGATTTCAAATTGGACTATCCCAAAAGAAAAAATGATGCCTGCTGTCGATTCTAAAACATATTTTATTTCTATGTTTGGAAAGGTTGGTGATAGTAATAAGGATAAGTCTGTTGTCAAGAATTTGAATGTTGATAATTTTGAACTAGAAATGCCAAAGACAGCTGACAAAAAGGAATGTGAGGGATTTTCATTTATTGCAGGTTCTGTTGAGAATGCGGAAATATTAAATTGCCATATTAAAAATTCAACGGTTACAGGAGATGGACACTTTTCTTTTGGTGCAATCGCTTCTTCTTGTGACAATTCTACGATTTCTGATTGTAGTGTGATAAATTGTAAATTTTCTCCAACAAGTGGATCTCAAAATGTTGGCGCTTTTTGTGGTTCTATGTATGGAACTCTCAAAAATTGTTTTGCATATGATGTAGTCCTAACAGGAAATGCTTTAGTTGGAGGTCTTGTTGGTGAAATGAATGGTGGAACCATTGAAAATTGTGGCTTTAATGGAACCCTTATACCGTCAGACGTAATTGATGTATCTAACTCAGGTGGACTATGTGGAAGAATGAATAAAGGATCTTTTATAAATTGTTTCACTGTATTTGATAATGGAGGCAAAACTTGGAAAAGTTCTCGTGAAATAGGTGGCCTTATTGGAGTTTCTGCAGAAAATACGGATGGCGATTTTCAGGTGAAAAATTGTTATGCTTTCCCTCAAATTAGTGTGAAGCAATCAGATCTTGGAGATGTCGCTCTTTTTGTTGGTAAAGGAATGAAAAAAGAAGATTTTGAATCATGTTATTGTTATGAATATGCATTTGGAGTTGGGGTTGAATCAAATTATGGAGCAGAATTAACTCCATTTGATATGGAAGAGCATAAGCTAAAAAAAGCTTCAAGTGATTTTATGCGTAGCGGTTGTTTTGCTGAGGTGTTGAGAGATTACCATATTCAAAATTTGGATGGAGATAACCAATGGCGTGAGGATGTTGAGTTTCAGAACGACACATTGCCTGTACTTCGTTTTATGGTAGATGAGTCTTACGATGTTGAGCCGTTCTGTCACCCTGGAATATATACAATGTCACATTCTGAAACAGGAAATGTCTCTACAATTAACGGTAGATTGAAATATATTACAGATGATCAGACTGTTGAAGGTTGGAGTCATGGTCTTGAGGTTAAAGTTGGAAATGGTGAATGGGAGAGATTGCCAAGTGTAATAGATATTCCAAGTGGCAACATCATTGATTTTAATGAAAATTACACTTTTGACAAGAAAAAAACGACTGTCTACAGAGCATTCACATTTAATCCATCTGATCCAGCACGTGTGGCTTATGGTAAGATAGATACAATATGTGTTGGATCATCTTCTGGTCCAGAGATTGTAGATGGTTGTGACAGTATTAAATATGATGGACGCTGGTTTTTCCCTGCTGATAACGGAAGCTATATAAATAGTTCAAGCGAAGAAGTCATTATAAAGATAGGAAAGACTCGTCGAGACACAATGCCTTTATTGGAAGGCCCTTGCGGAGTTAATAGTTGGGACGTATCAGGTGTGACTTATGATCATTCTGGAACTTATGAAACATCATTTAAGAATGAGACGGGATGTATGACATATAATTACCAGGAAGTGAAACTATATCCTAAACTTCCTGCTAAGGACTCCTTAAAGGTGTTCAGTATTGATGAAATGAGTTATACTTATACACCGCTTAATGGAACAGTATCTCAAACAGTAAAAGTAGGTTCTGAGTATGTGTTGGAACCTAAATTGTTGATTGAAGACAAGATCGGATATAAAAACAATTCATCTTGTGATAGTGCTACGATTATTGTCAAATATGTTATCCCAATCAAAATTACAGAGACTGAGGATGCGGAATGGAGTTGTAAGCCTGTTGTTTATAATGGAAAAAGATATTCAAAAGAGACAACAGTAAAAGACACAATCCTTACTGTTGATTCGTCTGTGCCTGGTGGTATATTATATGAAATCAAATCTCATCATATTAAGGTCGTTGTGCCAGATACAATTCTGATAACTAAAAATCATTGTGGAGTAATTGAATATAAGTGTCCTAGTGGTATTTGTGAAACTACAGAGCCTTTTTATGATACTGTACGCGTGTATCCAGAAATAGTAGGTTGTGACTGTCCTGAAACAGTAACAATTACTCATCATGTTTTAGGAGAGAAACCGAAAAGAGAAGAGGATATTGTTAGCTGTGGTCCATATGTTTATGAATATCGTGGTAAAGAAGAAACTTGGTATCAAAGTGGCGATTACAAAAAAACAAGAAAAGGATCTAATCCTGGTGCATGTGATAATGATACTATTGTGACGTATCATGTTACTATTCTAGAACCTGTTTCTTACAATGACACTACAGTTCATGGATGTGGACGGGTTGTTTTCAAGACATTGTCTGGAGACACAAAGATATTTGATAGGACACAGGATTTCGTGGATAAAGTTGAAAAAACAAATGGCTGTCCTGCTCAACGAACTGTTCATGTTGTTGTCCATAAATCAACAGATAAAAGCACAATTGTTCCTGTGCAAGGATGTGTCCCTTATTCATTTGTCAAATTAAACGGTGATACAATTAAATACGAAGCTGCAGGTACTTATACTTTATATGATACTTTGAGAACTACAGATGTTTGTGGTTGTGATAGTATTGTAAAGAAAACAGTCTTTAATTTAGGTGCTCCTACTACTTTGAAAGAGATTGTTAAATCTGGTTGCAATGAAGTTGAAATCGAAGGTAAAAAGTACACGAAAGATACTTCATTTGTAGTTGAGAAGGTTGATCCTAATAGAATCAAATACTGTCGAGTACAGTTCCAACCATACAAAGTAGAAATTAATTCTTCTAATGTAGAGTATTTTAATATTGATACTTGTGGAGCTTATGTAATAAATGGAGAAACATTCAAAACTTCTGGAATTAAAGAAATCAATATTCCGTCTGAGACAGGTTGTGATAATAAACAGATTTACAATGTTCGTATTATTGAACCTGTAGAGATTGACTCTGTCGTTTATGCATGTGAAAACTATGTGCATAAGTATTATGATGGTCGCCAAGAAATGGTTGTTGATGACGGTACTGT
>CAMJFV010000111.1 GCA_946405045.1 uncultured Bacteroidales bacterium
ACGTAGTGATGAATTAAGTTCTTATATAATTATAAAAATCCTCCATATCGTTGGTGACATGGAGGATTTTTCGTCTCTTCGAAGCAGAACCCAAAATAATGGTAATTCTTCCTCAATTTGTCTACCACAACTTCATTGTGGTATCAACCACAAACGGTACATACATAAAAAACAATGCCGCTTGTTCCCAAAAACCTTCATTGTTGATAAATGTGTTGCGGAATCGTTCTTTGTCGCTCATTACAAAGAAGATAAATGAAGTGAGTGCTAGCAGGAACGCTCCCATTTTAACAAAACCAACGGTTGTGTTTCCGCATTTCAGTTCCAAGATACTGTTAGTCAGCGGGAAAAACAAGAGCAACATAAATCCAATAGCAGCACCAACACCATGGATTTTTGCCGAAAGTGTCAAACTATCTTTCTGCTCGTTTACACTGAATAGTCCAGAGAGTACACCCGCACCAATAGCAAATGCCAGTATTTCTACAAATTCTATCGATGCAAGCGTTGGCGAGATTGGCTTTGCCGCCTCATAATAGACAAACGCCGTGTATGTCAGTACAACACCAAGCCACAAAAGCCACAACCTATATATATGTCGCACTGGACTTTCGGGGCTTCCGAGCACACTCATTGCCATTTTTCGCCAATCATAATTTTTATAGAAGAATTTCAGTATAAACGGCACAAAAAACTCGCCAACCACAGTGGCAAGCAGAAGAATGTAAAACGCATTTATTGCCATAATACCATAAATCAACGATTTACTAAAATTGACAGTCAAGCGTTCTCTGTCGCTCGTACTTTTCTGTTTCGCACAAAATTACACTCTTTTGAATAAATTGCCCAAAATTCAGGTATTTTTTCCCGAAACATGTTTATCTATTTGCTGTCGGAAAATCAATATATTTGCAAAAACAAAAGAAAATGAAAGAGATATATTTCGATACTGTTCAGCAGTTCAATGATTTCTACGGTTTTGAGACGCTTCATCCGTTAGTGAGTGTGGTGCGTTTCGACAAAGAACACACGCTCGACGAGTGTATGGTTCACTATGGCGTGTACGCACTGTTCTTGAAGGAGAACAAGGGTTGTAAACTCTCGTACGGCCGCACCAAATACGACTTCGACGAAATGACCGTCACTTCGTTCGCACCCGGACAGACTATCCACGTGGAGCCAAACCCTGACGTCACAATGCCCAAATGGACGGCACTGGTCTTTCACCCCGACTTTCTTGCCCGCACGCAGTTGGGACGACAGATGTCACGTTACGAATTCTTCTCCTATTCGAGCAACGAGGCTCTGCATCTATCTACCGCCGAAATTGAGATTTTCCGCAGCGTTTTGGATATGATAAGTCAAGAACTCCACCATGCCATCGACAAGCACAGTCGTGAATTGATCGTGTCGAACATCGAACTACTACTCAACTACTGTCTACGATTCTACGACCGTCAGTTCATCACTCGTGAGGAAATCAACCATGCGACGGTGCAGCGTTTCGAGTCGCTTTTGGACGATTATTTGACCGGAAAGGCAGAAACTAACGGTATTCCAACAGTGGCTTATTTCGCTGAACAATGCAACCTTTCAGCTGGTTACTTTGGTGAGCTGGTAAAAGTGGAAACAGGCAAAACGGCACAAGATTTTATCGCAGACAAGATAATACAAAAAGCTAAAGAACTACTTAACAACCAAACGTTAAGCATCGCACAGGTGTCCGATCATCTTGGCTTTGGCTATCCTCAACATTTCATACGCTTCTTCAAACGTAAAACAGGAAAGACTCCGACAGAATACAGAGCCGCATAGGATTCGTATATATAACCTTGAATTGTGAGAATGGACTCACTTGAACAAATAAAAAAGAGACGTCGCGATGCGGCGTCTCTACCTTTTATAAATTCAGCATTTATTTAATGCCGTTCCTCTTCAACAAAGCATCAATAGTTGGCTCCTGACCACGGAATCTCTTATACAGAGTCATCGGATGCTCGCTGCCGCCCTTCTCCAACACTTCACGACGGAATCTCTCTGCTGTCTGCTGATTGAAGATTCCCTCTTCCTTGAACACTGCAAACGCGTCTGCGTCAAGCACTTCTGCCCATTTGTAGCCATAGTAACCTGCAGAATAACCACCTGAGAAAATATGCGTGAAATTAGCGCTCATCAATGATGACGGTACTGAGTTCAACAACTGTGTTTTTGCCCATGAGGTCTCCTCAAACTGCTTCACATCTCCTGTGTATGGAGTTTCAAGTGTATGCCATGCCATGTCTAGATATCCGAACGACAGCTGTCGCAATGTGAAGTAACCTGTGTTGAAATTGGCAGCACGACGAATCTTCTCAATCAACTCAGCAGGAATCTTCTCACCTGTCTTATAATGTTTCGCGAACGAATCAAGATACTCTTTTTCCAAAGCCCAGTTTTCCATCAACTGTGATGGCAACTCCACAAAATCCCTATAGACGTTTGTGCCAGACAATGAGGCGAAACGAGAGTTTGCCACCATTCCGTGAATTGAATGTCCAAACTCATGAAGGAATGTTGTAAGCTCATCAAATGTCAATAAAGATGGCTCATTTTCAGTAGGACGAGTGAAATTCATCACAATTGATATATGAGGACGGGAATTTGTACCGTCTTTCTCCATCCATTGAGGCTTGAACTCTGTCATCCACGCTCCTCCACTCTTTCCTTCACGTGGATGGAAATCAGTATATAACACAGCAAGATACTTGCCATCCTTGTCGATCACGTCATAAGCCTCAACTTCTGGATGATAAACCTCTATCTTGTCGTTCTTCACAAACTGCAATCCATACAATCGCGTCGCCAAACCAAAAACTCCTTTCTTCACATTCTCAAGTTCAAGATATGGTTTGATCTGCTCATCGTTGATGGCATACTCCTTCTCACGCAATTTTTCCGAATAATAGCTCCAATCCCAAGGCTGGAAATCCGACTGTGCCACTGGAATAGAATAAGAAGCGGCAAAATTCTTCACAGCCTCAACCTCCTTCAACGCCGTCGGCTTATACGCAGCAAGAAGCTCATCCAACAGATTATAGACGTTTTCCTTCTTCTCTGCCATACGATGACGCAATATCTTGTCGGCATGACATTTATAACCCAGCAGATTCGCTATTTTAAGGCGTGTCTCAGTGATTTTTCTAAGAACTTCAATATTGTTGTTGTCTCCTGATGTGGAACGTGAATTATAGGCCAAATAAATGGTTTTTCTTAATTCACGGTTGTCTGCATATTTCATGAATGGCACATACGACGGTGCTTTCAATGTAAAGACGTAGCCGTCGAATTTTTCATTCTTCGCCTCTTCTTTCGCAGCATCTAGAATTGCCTGAGGCAAGCCACTCAATTGTGACGCATCAGCAACCTTCAGTTTATACTCATTTGTGGATTTCAACACATTCTGCTGAAACTGTAATGTAAGTGCAGAAAGCTGTTTGCTAAGTTCAGAAAACTCCTTCTGCTTGTCTGCAGGAAGAGTGGCTCCCATGTTTTCAAATGACTCGTATGTATCCTCAAGCAGTTTTTTCTCCTCTATGGAAAGATTAAGAGACTCTTTCTTATCATATACAGCTTTAACACGCGCGAAAAGGATAGTATCCTGATAGATGACGTTGTTGTGTTCAGTCTCCTCAGGAGAGATTTCACCTGCAATATTGTCCATTTCATCGTTGGTTTCTGCACTCAACAAGTTATAGAAACAATATTGGATATTCGACAACATTTCGCCAGAGTTCTCCAAAGCCACAATCGTATTGTCAAATGTAGGAGGTTCCGGATTATTCTTTATCTTATCGATCTCCTTGTTATGCTCCTTCATAGCAAGACGCATAGCCTGAAGATATTCAGATGTAGGATATTGGGAAAATTTCAATGTCTGGTGAGGAGTGTCAAACACTGTCCACTTCTTGATCAATTCATTCTCATTCACTTGTGCCGTCATAACAAACCAATTAAATAACAATATAATACTAAGTAAATTTTTCATAGAGCTTGTCTGATGAAATGTCTGATTTTATATATTATTGCAATGGGCAGACACGTGGTCTGCACCTACAATGTAATCGTTAATTTTTTTCAATGATGACAAGAGACGTGGAACGGACCGCATTGTCACCAACAGAATAATTCACTGACTTCACAATCCCACTTACAGGAGAAAAGATTCTGTTGTACATCTTCATCGCCTCGATGGTAGCCACCACGTCGCCCTTCTTTATCTTTTTGCCGACGGGAATGAGATCGACAATCTTTCCTGCAATGGGAGGGAAGATTTCTGATCTGCGCATGGGCGATCTTTTTTTATTTTTCTTGCGAGCAATTTCGACCGGACTGTCACATGTGATTGTCTCCACGTCCAATGTGATTTCCACATTGTCGCGAACAAAAGTCTTGTAATTAATTCCGTCGATCTCTATTTCAATCTGTTTCATACACTTCAAGTGAATTTATGCTGGTATTAATCCGTGCTTTTTATGTGGACGATCCACCTTTTTGCCCCTCAATGACGCAAAAGCATCAATCACACGTCCACGTACATCCTTCGGATTCACAACATCGTCGATATAACCTTTAGCTCCCGCCTCATATGGATTAGCATATTCACGACGGTACTCCTCAGCCATCTCTTTTTTGAACGACTCTACGTCACCGCCATTCTCAACAATAGATTTAATCTCTTTGTGATATAGCACAGAGACCGCGCTCTCTGGTCCCATCACAGCAATCTCAGCGGTAGGAAGACAGAAAACATAATCGGCTCCGATATGTCGGCTTCCCAACGACACATAACCGCCTCCGTATGCTTTTCTAAGCACCACTGTAACCATAGGAATTGTAGCCTCAGCATAAGCATAGAAAAGTTTTGCACCATGACGCACAGCTCCGGAATGTTCACCTTCCACACCAGGAAGACATCCAGGCACATCCATCAATGTCAACAATGGAATATTAAAAGAGTCGCAGAAACGGATGAATCTTGATGCCTTGTCGGCAGCATCAGCATCCAATGCTCCAGCAAGATAATTTGGCTGGTTTGCCACAATGCCCACCGTCGCTCCGTCCATCCTCACAAATCCACATACAATATTAGGAGCAAACAACTCATGCACCTCAAAGAATGAATCTTCGTCAGCCAAACATTTCACTATTCCACGCACATCATACGGTTCTTTACCATCAGACGGAAGAATCGACTCAATGGACATATTTTTTGGCGATTCCACCGACTTTTTCGACTCTGGCATCACATCCGCACTTTGTGGAAGATAGTCAAGTAGTCGTCTTACCTGAGTAAGACATTCTTTCTCGTTTTCAGCGAAGAAATGGGCTGTACCTGCCTTTTCAGCATGGACTTTCGCACCTCCTAAATCTTCTTGTGATATAGTCTCCCCCATCACCGTCTCAACAACAGTTGGACCAGTAAGGAACATCTTTGAAATGCCATCTACCATGAAAACGAAATCAGTCAGAGCAGGAGAATAGGCAGCTCCACCTGCACATGGTCCCATAACAACTGATATCTGAGGCACAAGACCAGACAACAAAGTGTTACGATAGAATATCTCCCCATATCCACATAATGAATCCACACCATCCTGAATACGAGCACCACCAGAATCATTGATGCCGATTATAGGGCAACGCATTTTTGCCGCCAAATCCTGTATTTTAGTGATTTTTCTCGCATGACGTAATCCAAGGCTTCCTCCGAGCACCGTGAAATCCTGTGCAAACACACATACGTTTTTGCCACCTATTTTAGCAACTCCACAGATTACTCCATCTCCCGGTGCATCATCACCGTCTTTATGTACAAACATATCAGTCTCGCGAAATGAACCCTCGTCAACCAATAACGCGATTCTCTCACGAGCCGTCAGCAATCCCTTGGCATGACGTTTTTCGACCGCAGCCTCACCGCCACACAATAGTGCCTTCTCTCGTCTGTTTTCAAGCTCTGTTATCTTCTCTTTCATACGCAAATACATCTACATTTATAGATTGTGCATCACTTAGGAGCCCGCCTATACAAGAAAATTGCAATAAGCAAGAACAAGAAATTCGGAATCCACACCGCTATTCGTGGGCTCAATCCTCCACTTATCGCAAATGTGGCTGAAATAGTATCAAACAAAATATATGAAAAACTCAATCCCAAACCTATACCAAGGTTCATACCCATACCTCCTTTCACCTTCTTGCTTGCCAAAGCAAATCCTATAGTGGTAAGGATAAAAGCGGCGAACGGCTGTGAATGTCGTTTCTCATATTCAATCTCAAACTCCTGGATACTTCCCACTCCACGACTACGCTGCTTCTCTATATAGCGTTCAAGCTGAGCATTGGTCATCTGTTGCTGCATCTCTCGATAGACGAAGAAATCCTCGGTATCCACATTCAATGTGGTATCTTTTCGTTCTCCAGAAGTCATAGCCTCCTGCATACCTACGAAATCACGAGTCACCCATTTACGAAGTTCAAAATGGCCAAGAGTATCGTAGTCGGCAAACTGAGCAGTAGTG
>CAMJFV010000112.1 GCA_946405045.1 uncultured Bacteroidales bacterium
GATCCTTGATTATTTCCAAAGCCTTTTTCACAACATCACTTTGGGTGTTCATGATCTCGTAGTATGTGCCACGGCCCCAAAGATCGCTTGCAATCAAAGCCTTCATGTTGATCTTCATATGTTCACGCGAACGTTTGATCTGCTCCTCATCACGCTCGATCTTAGCTTCATCCGCCTGCTTCAACAAATCTTCCAACATATCATCCGTAATAACGAATGTCTTATTGAATTCTGCAAACGAACCTTCCTGCTCGTAGTCATACTTGCCATTCAACTTCTCACGGTTTCGCTCCACATATTTCAAGCAATATTTGTTGAGCACTCCCTTTCCGATCACCTTTCTGTAGTAGGCTGTGTTATAAGTAGTGTCGAGCGGAACAAACACATCCGGCATGATACCTCCACCTCCATAGATTGTACGCTCTCTATATAAAGTAGTGTACTTCAACGAATCTGGGAATGATATACTGTCCTCATGCATATACTCACCACGTGCCCATCTGTCGCTCAAATCCTTGGCATAATCTTTCTTGCCATTCTTCTCATATGGTTTCTGCACACATCTTCCTGCCGGAGTATAGTATTTGGCGATTGTAAGACGCATCTCACTTCCATCTGCGAACTTGAATGGTTTCTGCACCAATCCCTTTCCAAATGTACGGCGACCTACAATGACTGCTCGGTCAAGATCCTGCAATGCTCCAGCTGTAATCTCGGATGCCGATGCTGAATTCTCGTCCACCAAAACCACAAGTCTGTTTTTATGCTCAGTAAGTGTTGTCACATTCTCACGGAACTGTCCCTCTTTTCTCTTCGAAGGCTCCATCATCGCACCGTCGCCATCAAAATATCTATCAGACGAACGATATTCCTGTCTTGGCTGATGCACACCCTCTGTGTAAACAACCATCGAATTCTCTGGCACAAACATTGACACAAGATCTTTGGCTGTATTCAAGAATCCTCCACCGTTACCCTGAAGGTCGATGATCATATATTTCATTCCCTGCTTAGAAAGTTTGTTGAATGCCTCAACATACTCGTCCATAGTGGTGCGCGCGTAACGGTTGATCTTGATATAACCGACCTCCTTATCTATCATATAAGACGCATCGACACTATACAAAGGAATTTTATCTCTGGTGATTGTGAACATCAAAGGAGCTGTCTCTCCACCTCTTACAACAGTAATATTCACATCTGTGCCACGTGGTCCACGGACACGCTTCTGTATCTCATTCGTACTCATTTTGACGATATTCTCACCGTCTACTGATATAATTTTGTCGCCGGCCATAATTCCAACTTTCTCAGCTGGAGCGCCACTGATTGTCTGCATCACCACCATTGTGTCTTCCAACATCTGGAATGTGACACCGATTCCGTCAAAATCACCACGCAAACCTTCATTTGCTTTTTCAACTTCTTCCTTTGGAATATAAGAAGAGTGAGGGTCTAGCGATTGCAACATGGCAGCGATTGCCTCATCAGCAAACTCTTTCTCGTTGACTGTATCCACATAATTGTTGATCACGAAATGAGAAGCCCAAATTATTTTCTGAAGGTCAGGAGACAATCCTGATTGCTGTGCGTTCACATAAAAAATTGACATCAAAGACATCAAAACCGCAACTAATGTTCTTCTTTCTTTTCTCATCAGCTAATATCTATTATCAAATCCAAGTGCGAATTTACACATATTTTACGCATTGCACCCCACCACGCATTAATTATTTTCCAATATTTAAGAATTTTTAGGAAGAAAAAAGGCTCCACCCAAAAGGATGGAGCCTTATGTTTTCTGCGTAAAGTTATTACTTTGCAGCCTCAGCAGCAGCCTCAGCAACAGCCTCTACAGCGTTAGCAACTGTGTCACCAGCAGCCTTAGCAGCAGCAACTACAGAATCAGCAGCAGCAGCTACAGCAGCAGCAGCTGAATCAGCCTTAGCGATTGAATCTGCGATAGCAGCAGAATCAGCAGCAGCAGCCTCACAAGCAGCCTTGTCACACTTAGAACCACAGCAAGATGCTAGACAAAGAGCAGCACCAGCAACAAAGAATAGAACAACTTTTTTCATTTCTCTTGTATATAATATGAATTAAACAAATTCGTGCTTTGAATTCGCTTACAAAATTACACTTATTTTTAATAACATGCACCAAAAACACATTTTTTTTACATTTTTTTGCCATATTTTTTTCATAATGTAAGTCATGCAAATATTACAATGGCAAATTGCAGTGTTTTTCTCTATTTTATGATTCATTTTCACACTAGAAAAGGGCATATATATACAAGTTTGATGATTGATGGTTGAGGGTTGATGGTTGTCTTTCGCGAAATCGAAGAATGGACAAAAATTAAAGACGCTCATTAATAATAGAAACACAAAAACAGATAAAAAATATATAGACACACGACATAAACAATGGAGACGCACGGACGTGCATCTCCATAATTTTGCATTTAGAATTTAGAATTTAGAATTCTTAATTATTCCTCGTCCTCATTATCGGTGAAGACTCCTGTTTTGTCGCAATATCCATACTCTCCTTCTAGGACTTCTGCAATACGGTCTTCATCAAATTTCTGAGCCAACTTCTCTCCTGCTTTCTTGTCTTTCTCCACCTGATCCACTACATACTGGAGAATCTCATCTTCGTCGATATCCACCTCATCATCTGAATCCTCATCGAAGAATCCCTGGGCCTCGTAGTAATCGTAAAGGATATCAAGGATATACTCTACCTCTTCAGCTGTTGTGTCGGCATACTCTTCATCCAAGTTGGCAAGGATGAATTCCACAGCTTCCTTATCGTCGTATCCGATTTCGTCTTGTGCCATAATCTATAGTTTTTAGTTTATATTCACTTAATAAGTCTTATTTTTTCGTTTCAACACGAATATCTTATTCGATGTCGTCTCATCATTGTCTGTGATCTCAATTTCCAACCCGTGTTTTTCAGCAAAAGTCTTCATCTCTTCTGCATCAAAAAAGTCTATCTTGCGGGCGACTTTGTTGAAATGGATGATGGATGAAGTGGAGAACCATTCCGTCAACTTGGTTATTTTATGCGTCTTCTTCTGACTCTTGTCCGCATCTCGCACAATGATTTTTCCTCCAGCTTTCAATTTCTCCAAACATTTGCATAGGACGCTGTTTCGTTCGTCTGCTTTCATATAATGCAACACGTCGTTGAGGATGAACACATCGCTCTCCACAAAATCCGAATTCACAATGTCAGCCACGCTATATGTCTGGTTGTCAGCCACTGAATAACAATGCTGAGCTATTTCTATCTTATCCTCATCATAGTCGTACGAATGAATCTCGGCTTCTGGCATCGTATGGCTCAGCATGAACGACAAATATCCGTAGCCACATCCCAAATCTGAGACGACGGCATTGTTTGGAATCTGTCTCCAATACTTCTTATAGTCTTCTTCTATTCTGATTTTGGCTTTGGTGTAGTATTCAAGCACTGGTCCTTTCAGAATAAAGTTTTGCTCCAGCAGATGACGGAAATATGGATTCTTAGGAGTGTCTATCTCACGGCAGAGTGCATCATACTCACTCTTTATCAAAGCTTCGTATTCCGCAGCGTCTTCCTTGAACAATCGTTTGGCACGGTCGGACGGTGCGCACGCTCTCCTTTCACAAATCTTCATCGCAATATTCGTCCTGCCTACATATATAATGTCTCCTTTGCGAATGCCATAATGATGGCCGGCAAACACGACAGGAAGAATATCGATGCCAAGTTCACTTGCCAAAAAGAATGCTCCAGGATGGAATTTCGCGATTTTCCCATCGACACTTCTCTCTCCTTCCGGAAAGACACAGATGCTATAACCGTTGGCAACCAACGATTTTAGCTGTGGTATGTAGTCTTCGGTGGCATCGTCGCTACAAAAAAATCCAGACAGATGAAGAAGTATTCCATAGACAGGTGAATTCCAGTTGGTCTTCTTTGCCATAATCACCACTTTTGGTGTAACTGCCATCACTCGCACAATGTCGAGCACCGACTGATGGTTGGCAATTATCATCGCTGGCTTTGAAAAATCCTCGTGCGTATTATCCGCATCTTTTCTGGTCAGACGTGGAGTGGCTATCCACAGCAAACATCTGCAGAAATAGCAAATCAGATAATGAAGCAAGTTGTACCGCCATATTTTTTTCAGCGGCAAACAGTAAGACAGCATCGCAATCAATGAGAGCAAAATGCCCGCTATACCGAAACTGCCTATCAGAAGTATTGTCCAAAACAGGCTGTTGATTGTGATTGGAGACAATCCTTTCTCTGTGCGTCGTGTGACAAACAACCTGAATATCAATGGCTGCAACACATACGCGATCAGCACCGTCGCAAACATTCCTATCAATGACGTATATGCTACAGTAAGCAACGAAGGATGATCGGCAAACACCAGAACACCCATGCCGAGTATGGATACGACAGACGAGAAAAAGATCGCTATCTTGTGCGACAACAATGTATGCCTTCCCCTACTGTATTCATCCACAAGTCCATCTGTGATGAAAATGCTGAAATCATCCCCGATACCGAATATGAATGTTGAGATTATGACACTCACAATATTGAACGACAATCCAAAGAAATACATCACTCCAAGGATGATCAGCCAAGCCAATGCCATTGGCATGAAACTTAACAATGCTGTTTCCAATCGTCCATAATTAAGGAGCAGTCCAAGGAACACAATCAACGACGAAACTCCCAGCACAAAATTGAAATCATCCTGTACGCTTCGCATATACCCCTGAACAAAATGAGGTTTGTCGAGAATCACAACATTCCTGCTGCCTACAAACGAATCATAGACCTTCTGTTTGGCTTCCGCTTTCATCACGACGTTTGAGATTGCCATTTTCATTCCGTCTTCCGAACAGAACCAACTGTCGATATGTTTGCTTAAAGGCGACTGTGGAACTTTCTCAAATGCCGACTCCACTCTGTCTGCTTTATACTCCGCATTTATTGTTTTGACAAATGGATCAAAAGCAGACGGTTGAAATCCATATTTCTCCGCCGACTTCTTCAATTGCAAAGTCACAGTCTGCTTCCGTTCTGCTGTCCAGAAAGAATTCCATTTCTCAATTTTCTCCTGCTGTTCTCCGCCAGACACCAACAATTTGTCTAGATGAGAATGACGCACTATATCACCCGTGCCAAGCAAAGAGTCTAGTGTATGATTCATCTTATGATAGGCGACGAGGGACTCATCGTCTGTTTCTCCAGCTGACACAAAATATATCGACACCTCACCATCCTCACATGTTGAACGCTGCAAACGTTTCTCTACATCAAGCGTGCCGTCGGGATAATAGCAGAGATGGTTCATGTCGGCATCAAACTCCACATCATTGTAGTGATAGAATCCATAACCGGAAAGCAATAGTATCACCACCACCAGGAACGACACATTCTCAATCTTGTAGGCATTGATTTTCTCTATCCATCTCAATAGTCTGCGTTTCTCCCCCGTCTCTCCATAACTCATAATATGAGGAAGATAGATGAGACAGAAAATCATGGCTCCGATTATCATGTTAGACGCAAGGAGTCCAAAATCAATCAATAATGAAGACGACGTGAATGTAAGGCTGAAAAAAGCTCCGATAGTTGTGAAACTGCCGACTGTCAGCGGAGATGACAATTCCTTTATCAATTGTGGGGCATCCTTACAATGCTCCTTATGCGTCACCACATGGATCGCATAACTCATCACCACTCCCATGATGGCACTGCTCGCTCCCATGGCGATCAGAGAGATAGTCCCTTTATACAAAGCCATCACAGCCAATGCGAAAAGGAATCCGAATGAGCTTGGCAACAATATCAGAAAGACACTCTTTCGGTCACGGAAAGAAAAGAAGATGATTGTGCATACAGCCAAGATTCCGACAATAAGCGTCAGACGCATATCCTTCTGGATGCAACGAGAATTGTAAACTCCCATCACTGGCCCACCAAAACAGTCGATCTTTGCCTCATTATGTTTTGCCAACACTTTCTCCACCGCCTCGGTAAGTTTCTGAGACAAGTTGACATCTCCAGCTGGGAAAGTTGGAGTTATTGTGATCATAGCGGTGGAATCAGTGGAAAGGTATACACCACCGTCGATTATGGAATATTTAGATGAGACCTGGGTGTTGGCAAGGCTTTTCAACGCAGGGCCAGCAAGTCCGAACGGATCTTTATAGATGTAGTCTGCGGCAAAATTACCAAACAATCCGTGCAACGCCCCATAGTTTGCGGCAATCTTTCTATCAATGGCATCCGCAGAAAAGATAGAATCAAATGTCGAGTAGACGGAATTGTCGATAAAGATCGGAAGATTGTTATAGATTATATCAGATGTTGATTGTCCAGCATCCGGATCCACAGTAAAGTCTACACTTTTTGCAAGATCAGGCACAAGAGCGTCGTTCAGCTCCTTTTCCAAAGTCAACGCACATTTATGGACAGAGGCGATATCCCCGTCTTCC
>CAMJFV010000113.1 GCA_946405045.1 uncultured Bacteroidales bacterium
GATGTACCCTTCCATGAGTTGACACATTTCCGTGATGCATTTTGTGTAATCCATAGCAGAGTAAAGCACATCATCGTTCGGCCGGATGTTCGGATTGACTTTGGAAACGTCTTCGAACAACGTCCGATATTCACAAACAATTTGTGGAATTAGTGTTCCCATAGTATCACCGACCTTCCGGAAGTGTGACTCCAGCTTTCCACAGACGTGGATTACCGAAGTTTCTTGGACGAATGTTCAGGATCTGTTGGAGCAACCTGTTCAGATCTGATTGCATCTGTACAAGATATTGCCGTGTATGTGGAACGATATAACGTTCATCCTGTACATCGATGACGTTGATGTAGAAATCAACTAGATCAAGTTTTGAACAAGTGTATCCAGCAAGCATCGCTTGGCTGTTGGAGTCTTTGATTGCATTCATTTCGACGGTAATATATGCAACCACATCACGAGGGATTGGTTTCAGTTTCTTTGGCTTCTTTGAGAAGAAAGCTTCCTCATATGGGGAATCCTCATCACGATGTTCGAATTCCTCATGTTCGGTATCACCGTCACCCATATCCATATACTCGTAATCTTCATCACCGATGCCGTCTTCATCGTCAACGGATGTGATAGACTTGACTTCGCCATCCAGTTTTCCGATGTCGGACTTCAGCTTCTTGGGCAAAGCATAATGATCCTTTGCTCCGAGATAATGGTCCGTCAATTTATTGATTTCATCTGAATGATCACAATCATCTTTCATATTGCATTCCTTCAGTTGATCAATGAACTGCTTACCATTCATCATGTCCGTTACAGAAATCTCGATAGTTCCATCATCAGCCATTCGACCAATGATTCCGGAGACAACAATCCGGAGATGTTTTGGTTCATCAAGACCATTCTTGGACATTGCTCGAACCGGAATCGAATTCATTGTCACAAACTGTGCATGATTGTCAACCGCTTCGGCATCATCGAAGATTGTACCTTTGGCTACAGCATCCGCAACACTTTCTGTCTGGATCGTGGACATTTGTAACGGACACATCAAATGTACCTGGTCTTCATCAACATATACACGAACTTCAGTACCATCGTAAGATTCGACGATCAACTCATTCTCATCCGGATGGCAGATCTTCGCATATTCTGTGATTGCAGCATATTTTCCATCTTCAAGAAATGTTTTTACCATGTCGCGACCAAAACCATTCATTAGCACACTTCACATCCTTTCTTATTAAATTTTTCATGGAGGTAACCCCTATGACTATTCAGATTAACGCGAATTTACTGATCGTGCTCATTACGATCCTTTCCGTCATCCTGTTTTTCGTCACAACAGCTTTCATTATTCTATTACAGAATATGGCTAAAATCAAGAGACAATTGGATGATACCAATCGGCTACTTTATTTCAGCATGAAAGATGCACAACTTGCAAGATCACAGACATCAACATGTGTTGACGAGATCACTCTGATACAGCAATCAGTTCACACGTTATCTTCTGGTCTACAGATCAAGCTTCAGCGTGATGCAGAAGCTGCACGTTTGAAACGTTTTCCGAAACCAGATGAAGCCAAGCAGATTACAGCTACCATTAAAGAGCAGATGGCTATTCAGTTGGTATTGAGATCCAAACAGAGTGCACCTGCAGGTGGTTCACTAGAGATTATTACAAGGAATACTCTACGAACGTATCCGGATATATCACCGGATTATCTAATTGAAAAATGTATTGCCGTAGTACAAGACTCGATCAATGGACGTGATCAATCAGAATAATAGAGAATGATGGCGGGCTTGGCCCGCCATCATACCCTTGGCGTTTGGTTAATTAGCTACCACCGTCGCGGAATCAGTTCTTGGTGTAGTAGGTGTTAGCAGCCCATGTAGGAGCGACACCAACAACCGCAGTACGCTCACCTTCCTCAGTCGTTGCGACATAGTAGGTGCTGTATGTGGTTGCCCAGTCAGCCGGCTCGGTCTGGATTGCAGAACCACCGGTTGCAGCGGTGAAGTAGAACTTGGTGGTGTCAAATGCAGGAGCAACTGCAGTTACAGCCTCCATTGCAGTGCCACCAGCGTTCAGCTTCCAGTAGTTGGTGTAGGTTGTAGCCCAGTTTGCAGGCTGAGTAGTAGTAACGGTGTAACCCTCGGTCGGATCCGGAGTCGGAGGAGTCGGAGTACCACCACTGACAAGACCAGCCTTGGAATCCGGAACCAGAACAGTGTTCTTGAAGATAACACGGCCCTGAATACCCTGGATCGCGATGGTCTGGTATTGGCTGGAAGTGGTAACGATGACTGCTGCGCCACCAGGATTCTGAGCGTCTGCATATGCAGCGTTCTCCGGAGAGTTGGTCAGGTGACGAGCGAAGCGGAGGTGCTTGTAAGAAACGTGGAACTTATCCATCGGATATGCCACGATCTTGAAGAAGTACTCGCGGGACAGATCGTCCTCACCAGCACCCTGCTGATATGCCGGAATCTCGATGTAAGCATCGACGCGGTTAGAAGAAACAACACGGATCGGAACATCAGTATCAGTCATGACACCGAATGCGTGGTTCATCATAACGCCACCGATCTCGGTAGCCTTCTGAACGGTCCATGTGGTGAACTTCTTGAGCAGACGAGCAGACTTCGGGTTCGCATAGATAACGAAGCCGAGGTTGTCAAGCTTTCCGCGGTCGCAGAGCTCGTAGATAACAGAAGCAATTGCATTATCGATTGCATTGGTTCTGTACTCCCACGGATCGCCGGCGAAGTTCGGCGACAGAGCGGTCGGGTTCATGTCGACATACTCGGTGTGAGTATAGGACTCGAGAGCCCAGATGTTGGAATCATAGCCATCATACTTGTCGAACTCCTCATCGAGGAACGCGATGATGGACTCATCCTCGAACATTTCCTGTGCAGTAACAACTTCCTGAACCAGTCTGTTGTACAGGTTGAAGTTCAGAGAAGAGTTTGCCTCAGCAAAGTCCTCAACGGTGAACGGAAGCTGGAAGCGCATACCGTCAGCGATTGTGAACTTACGGATTTCCGGATACTCACGGAAGCCAACGGTACGAAGGTTGGTTTCGTTGGAGACGTGGCCGGAGATGTAGATACCAGTGATGGTGCCACAGGAAGTAGCAGTCACAGTACCCTTGATGAAGTCGACAACGCCGGAGAGACGATCTGCCTTGCCGGTAACGACTTCGCCGGTAGCCTTGTTGTTTGCATCAACAACAGCAAGCTTCATGTCCTCAGTGATACCACCGTTCAGGAACACACCGCCGGTCTGAATGTCGATTGCAATACCGCCGTTCGGGAGCTTAACTTTCTTGCCATCAATTTGAACATACTGAATGCCGAAATCATAGGAGATACGAGTGCGGACATTCGGAGTGATAGTGGTTGGGTTACCATTATCATCCTGCAGCCAATTGAAGAGGGAATATCTCTTATTGGTAGCAGCCTGAATAGTAGAGAGCGGAAGAACGGTCTTGTCGTTGAGGCGGAGACCCTTACCTGCATTCCACAGCTTCTTCCACAGCGGCTGGCCGTCTTCATCCTTCTGGAAGTACACAGCCGGGGTTTCATACTCTTCACCAGTCTGGTTGTTGACCAGGTACTTGATGAAGATACGCTGCTCGATGTTGACAGAGCTTGCGTTCTGAACCGGAATGATATCCTTACCGAGGAAGCGGATGTACTGCTTGATCAGAGCCGGGAAGTCCAGAGTGGACAGCGGCAGATAGTTTGCAACGTTGTAAGATTCCTGGTACAGGAAGCTCTGTACAGAAGAATCCCATGCATCACTCAGCTGATCAGCAACAGCCTCAAGGTGGACCTTTTCAGCGTTGTCAGATACCGGATATGTGCGGAGTTCGTCGAGAATCGGCTCGAGAAGCAGGGTCTTGTACTCCTGCATGATCGTCGGGTTGTCGAGCATTCTCTTCGCGTCTTTCATCATGTTAATGCCGGTGGCTTCCTTAATGGCGCCAACAGCATCTTCGAATCTGCCGTCGAATGTATCACGGAGACCATCGAGTTCTGCCTGTGATGCAGAGTTAACCAGGCTCAGCTGCTCTTGGAACCAGCTGTTTCCGCCAGAGGTTCGTCTGAATGCCATGTTAAAAACACTCCTTTGTTAGATTTTATTTTTGAAACATCATGTTTCGTGATAATGGATTACATCCTACTCGGTGTCTCCCAAGGTATCCTTATTATCATTTTGGGATTTCTTGAGAACCGAATTTATTTTGTTTTGCAACAAGGTGTACAAAGCGTCGACTCTTTGGTATTCCCAAAGATTTTCGCCATATTCAGCTTTCACGAACTTGTTCAGAACATAATCCTGAGCATGTGTTAGAGCTGTTTTCAACCGATTGATGGACTTGTCGTTTTGAGTAACGACATCGTATGGAAGGATTGGAATGATCGCTTGAAGGTTTTCCAAAGTCTCTTCAATCCCAGTGTTCCGCTCCACAAACTGCTGATACAGTTTCTGGTTCAACGCATCGTTCGCTTTCTGTGAAAGATTGCGAGTCTGCGGCGGTTGACCCTGTTGATTTGGATCGTTTGGATCACCATTTTCACCACCATCCATATCACCTCCGGTCTCATCGAAACCACCAAGCTCATCCATATCGGTTGCATCTGGAGGGCTATCAGGTCCCATGTCAGCCGGTGGTTGTTCGGGTGGTTGACCTTGTTGCTCATCTGCCACTTCAGCTTCTGCTGCTGCCGCATCAAACGGCTCAAGCAAGTCACCATCTGCTTCCATGACAGCATAGAACAAGTTGGCATCCATGTTGAACAATCACCTCTTTCATTGATTAGTAAACCGATTTCGTGTTATGGATCAAATGCTTCTTCGAATCACTCGCCATGTCTATAAGCTTCTGACGCATACGCATCAACTTATAGAGTTCTTGGCGCTGTTCCGGTGAAGCGTCACCATATCGACTCTTAGCTTCAAGGTCCTCGATCTTTTTATCCATGATTTGCACTTCGACCGCAACCTCAGACGCAACTTCCTTACGAAGTCGCTCTCTATCAGCAAGATCCAAGCCAAGTTTGCCAGCATAGATCAAACCGAACCATGGAGAGATCGCACTGAATAATGCGAACTTTCCAGCCTTCAAAGCAATGCGGCATGCTTTATACATCGCCGTACGATAATTCTTGTTGTCAAGAATATCGGCTTTGATTGCGTTTTCGTCACGTTTCATGAATGAATCGGCGACACTACGAAGCCAAGACTTCGCTCTCGTAACCGGTTTCACTGCGGCTTTAATAGTATTACCTATTTTTTGTACACCGCGTTTTGCAGCCTGTTGCTTTGACAACGTTTCTCGGTCTTTATCCATCCGATTATTTGTGGCAGTTGTCAAAACATCAGTCTTGGGTGGTTCACCAGCGTCACCTTCTACAAATAGGGGCTCTGAAGAATTCAACAATGCAAAAACTTCTTGCACACTCTTTCCATTGGAAAAAGTGTTGTCGGATTCCTTAGTATTTGCAGGGGTACTGGTATTATCATAATTGTTTGTTGTAGGTTTCGGTTGTCCACCTGTGATCGTCGTTTTATTCGTTGACGAGTCATTTGCATGTGTCACATTTGATGTCGAATTGTTGGTAACAGTCTTGTTTGTGATTGTTTTCCCGGATGACAGATCGTTTGTCGATGTTGTATTTGTCGTAGTTGTTGTGTTGTGAGAATTCGAGTAGTTGTTTGTGATGTTATAAACAACATGACCTGGACCGCCTTTGCTTGGCGGAAGAATCTGTCCGTTATATCCTGCACCAAATGAATCACCCAGTTCATTACCGTCGTGATCGCAACGAGCATCAATGGAATCACCAAGATCATCGATATCGTTTTCAGGTGTTTCCGGCGGAACTTCAACATCCGTTACGGTTGTTGGTTTCTTATTCGGATCAGCATCTGAGATTGCAATGCGATCTCTCATGTAGTCTGGAATGTCACCAGTCTCAGCAGCTTCTTGTGTAAACAGATCATATGATTCACCAATGTACCGATCGATCATCAATGGCGATATTCCTTTGTTATAGAAATCATCACCGAGTGTTGAGATGTCATCGTATACTGCTTCAGCAAACATGTCACAGTACTGCGTTTCAACAAGTGAAAGATCACCCAGTTCACGCATGGTCTCAATGACAGACTCTTGGATCTGTTTTGAGGTACGAACCTTGTTGTTCGCAGGAGCTTTCTTCTGATATGGGTTTGCTGATTTTGTCGAACCGTTGACCTTTTGTCTGGAAGTCTTAATAAACTCATCCAGACTCTGGGTTGGTTTCGGAATCAGGTTGTAGAGAATCGTATAATAGATATGTGAATCGAAGATGTTGAACACTGTCAGCAATGTCTTATCTCCAATAATCGGACGATTCGAATTCACCAGATTCAGTTTTAGAAAGTCTTCCAAAAACTTAATGGTGGCTTCTCTGTTCGTTTTGAATGTGGAGAATATATCGATTCGTTCATATCGACGAG
>CAMJFV010000114.1 GCA_946405045.1 uncultured Bacteroidales bacterium
GGTGGTGGTTACAACTACATCGGTATCTATGGTTGGACAAAGGTTCCTAATGAGGTAGAGTACTATATCGTAGAGAACACATTCTTCGGAAATACACAGAAGCAGCAAGGTTTGTACTATGGAGCAAATAAGGTGTCTTCATATAGTATTGATGGAGAGGGTTCTTATGATTTGTATATCGGTACTCGTACTAATGCTCCTTCAATCTCAGGTACATCTACATTCAAGCAGGTGTTCGCGGTTAGATCGACTCCACGTAAGTGTGGACACATCTCTATCTCTGAACACATGAGAAATTGGAAAAATCACGTTACATTAGGTCAGCTTTACGATTGCAAGTTCCTTTGTGAGGTAGGTTCTGGTTCTGGTAGCTTTGATATGAAGTATGGTAATGTATGGATTGGATCTGCAACTCAGGAGCCTCCAACTCCATCTGAGCCAGAAGAACCATATGATGGCGTGATTGCTATCCCTGGTAAACTTGAGTGTGAGAATTACGACAAGGGTGGTAAGTCATTCGGTTATTATGATTCTGATTCTAAGAATGAAGGTGACGGATATCGTACTGATGGAGTTGATATTGTAAAGGTAGGCAGTGGTTGGGCTATTGGTTACACTACAGCTTCTGAGTGGTTGAAGTATACTGTTAATGTTGAGGAAGCCGGAGAGTATAACGTTGGTGCTTACATGGCAAACGGAAGTACAGATCCTGAGATTTCTATAGAGATTGACGGAAAGAAGGGAACTTCTATTACTGGTACTGGAAAGGGCGATTGGGATACTTACACAATGGCTACTGGAAAGATCACTCTTTCTGCAGGAGAGCATACTCTAAAGCTTAAGTTTGATAACGCTTACACTAACATCGATTATTTGGTATTCTCTAAGGGTGATATCACAGAGCCAGGTGGTGGTGAGGAACCAGGTGGTGGAGAAGAGCCTGGTGGTGGTGAGGAACCATGTACAAACTGTGGCTCACAGCCAGCTTCTGGAGCATCTACCTTCTTCGATGAGGATGGCGCTTACTTCGGTCCTGATTGTGATAACAAAAACTACGCTGGAGCATATTACACAGGTGACTACACATCTCCATTCAAGACTTACCTAGGTAAGACAGATGAGGAGATTCAGGCTAAACTAGATCAGATGTGGCAGCACTACTTCGTCGGTAGCAACAAGTTGTATACTGATAAGGGTAATGGTGAGGCATACATCCTTGATACTGGTAACAATGATGTTCGTTCTGAGGGTATGTCATATGGTATGATGATTAGTGTACAGACTAACCATAAGTCAGAATTTGACAAACTTTGGAACTTTGCTAAGAACCACATGTGGCACAAGAATGGTGACGGATACTTCTCATGGCAAGTAGGTACAGATGGTAATGCAAAAGACCAGGGTTGTGCTCCTGACGGTGAGATGTATTTTATGATGTCTTTGTTGTTGGCTGCTAACCGTTGGAATGATGCCGGATATATGGCAGATGCTCAGGCTATTCTTAAGGCTTGCTGGGAGGGTAACACATTGTTCAATGGATCGTCTTATATTATTACTTTCCAACCTTCACAGGGAAATAATACATGGTCTGACCCATCTTACAGTTTGCCTGCATTCGTAGATTTGTTCTCTCGTTGGTCAACTACAAACAATGATAAATGGCAGAAAGCAACTTCAGCTACTCGTACTCACTTGTACGTGTCTTCTAATACTAAGTCTGGTTTGTTCTCTGATTACAACAACTTTGATGGTACACCACATGGAGTTTCATTCAATAGCAATGCTGAAAAGTACATGTACGATGCAATGCGTTGTGCTATGAACTTTGGTATGGACTACTACTTGTTCGGTGCTGATGCTACAAGACAGGAAGAAATGGCAAGAAGAATCATCGATTTCTTTGAGAAGGATGGTTATCAGCATGGCCGTTTCAATTGGGATGGTTCTAACCCATCTGAGTCTTACACATTGGGTGAGACAGGAGCTAATGCAGTGGCTTGCTATTGCTTGATGAATGACAGCAAATATCAGGACATCGTAAAGAAGAACCTTAAGATGGCTTGGGATGCTAACTTGATGACAGGTCAGTGGCGTTACTACGACGGTTTGGTTCACTACTTGGCAATGCTTCACTTGTGTGGAAGCTTCAAGATCTGGAAGCCTGCTCGTGAAATAGATGAGACTGTAGAACTTAAGGGTCAAGGTTCTGTTGAGTATAAGGGTAAGACTTATACAGAAAGTATTGTATTTGATGAGCTTGAGGATTGCAAGAAATTGAACAGAGTTAATATCTATGTTACACCTGCAGATGTAGAAGATGTAAATGCTAATGGCGTTGTCATCGCACCAAATCCAGCAAGTGACGCAATCAATGTAATCGCTGAGGATCTTGAGTCTGTTAAGATTGTTGACATGTTAGGCCGCACAGTTGCAGCTTCAACTGAGGCTACTGTCAATGTATCTAATCTTCCTGCTGGTACTTACGCAGTTGTTGTTAAGACTTCTGCTGCAGAGGTAGTGAAGAAAATCAATGTATTGAAATAGAATGCGTTTTTGACATAGAAACAATCTTACAAACACGTTGTTTCAAAAGTCTAGTTAGTTTTAGATTGATAGAGTGCGTTTTCGGAGAGAAAGCGCACTCTTCTTTTTTGAAAATAGATTAATTCGTATTTTTGTCTGTATATATTTTTTTTACTTTATTTGTTGAAGTATGAAAAAACTGTTTGATGCAATACGCTCAGAAAGTTTTGTCTACATCATCCCGTTTATTCGATCCCTGCGAACATAGGATATGATTCTCGAATTAATTATTAAATTTGTGCCTTGATTTTTTGAATGGCAATGATACGCAGACACATTGGTTTGCTTGTAAAAGTTTTTATCGTCAGAAACCTATGAAGCGAATTATATTTTTTTCTGTTCCAGCTTATGGTCATCTTACAGCGGTACGTCCAGTGATTTCAAAATTGGTGGCGGAAGGCAATGAGGTGATTTGGTATTGTTCCGCTAAATACAAGGATTTCGTTGAGGACAGTGGAGCTATGTATAAAGAGTATACATTGGATTTTGATTCTAACTGTAATCTTCATGATGCTACAGACAATATTATGAATTTATTGGAATATCTTTTAAGATTCAATAGAGAGTTCTTTATTGCATATAATGATATAATCGAGTCTTTTAATTCTGATTTGATTTTATATGATTCTATGTGTTCTTTTGCAAAAAACTTAGCAGAGAAACATGGTATCCCACATGTCTGTTTTTGTACTACTTTGGCTTATAATTTTTTTACGTTTGTGAATTCCAATTTGTTTTTCTCAAGTATTAAGTTGATTGTTAGGAATTTCAGAACTTATATTAAGTTGATTAACGATGAGAACAGATTTAGAAAAAGACAAGGGATAAGAAAACTTGATATGATTGATCTTTTTGTTAATAAAGGAGATAAAACGTTGGTGTTTAGCCCAAAAGAATTTCAGCCATTGGCGTGGACTTTTAGCGACAACGTCAAGTTTGTAGGCACAACTATAAAAGATAGAGTTGATCCGGATAATATTGATTATGATGACTATGATGCATACATTTCGTTTGGCACCATCATGACAGAACAAGAGACATTGATCAATGAAATAAAAAACAGTGATTTTGTAAAGAGTCGCAAAGTGATAATCAATGTCGGTGGCTTACCAAAAGACAGTGATTATGACAATGTGAATCTGGTGAGTCGCACAAATCAGATTTCATTGTTAGATCATTGCAGACTTTTTATAAATCATGGTGGTCTGAATAGTGTTTATGAAAGTATTTATCATGGAGTTGTGCAAGTGTGTATTCCGCAGCAAGAAGAACAGCGAATGAATGCGATAATCGTTCAGAAAAAAGGTTTGGGATTTTATATGTCTTTTTTTGATGAAATGCGACTTGTGAATTTGGAACACGAAATTCCAAAGTGCGAAAAACAAATATCGGATTTCGCTAAGATTATAAGAAAATACGACGGTACTGAAAATGCAGTAAAAATCATAAATAATATGCTTGACTTATGAAAAAACGAGTGCTTGTTACCGGTCCTTACGGATTTTTAGGGAAATATGTCATTGATGAATTGGTGCAAAATGGTTATCATGTGGTTGCGTTCGGTAGAGATATCAAAAAAATGGAACGACTCAAATGTGACGACGTTGATATTTGCATCGGCGATTTCCGTCGCTTAGAAGATAATCTTAAGGCTACGGACGGAGTCGATTTTGTTCTTCATTGTGGAGCTCTCTCTACGGTATGGGGACGAAGGCAGGATTTCATAGATACCAATGTGGATGGAACCATGCGATTGGTTGAGGCATGTTGTAGGAATAAAGTGAAAAGATTCGTTTACGTATCGTCGCCAAGCATATATTCTGGGAAGACTGACAGACTAAATATAAAAGAGAATGAATATGATCCAGGAAATAAACTTAATTATTATATTGAGAGTAAGATTATGGCGGAGCAACAACTTTCACGGATCAATGATTTGGATTGGGTGATAGTTCGTCCTAGAGGTCTTTTCGGAGTAGGTGACACAAGTATCATACCTCGACTTATCAATGCTAATTCGAGGATTGGAGTCCCTTTGTTTAAGAAAGGTGAAATTCTGGTTGATATTACTTGTGTTGAGAATGTGGCTTATGCTCTCCGACTTTGTTTAGAAACTGACAGTGCGGTAGGAAACATTTATAACATATCAAATGGGGAACCTCGGAAATTCAAACAAATTTTGGAACAGTTGTTTGATAAAATTGGTGTAAAACCGTGTTATCTCAATTTAAGTTTTAATTTTGTTTTTGCCTATAGCTGCATTTTGGAGTTTGTATATAAATTGCTGCATATCTATAAAGAGCCAATTTTGACAAAGTATAATGTTTGCACTTTAGGCTTCAGTCAGACACTGGATATCTCAAAGGCAAAAAAAGATCTGGGGTATGTCCCGAAAATGACATTAGATGAAGGAATTGAAAAGTATGCAAAAGAATATAACAAAAATTGATTACTATAGCTGTGGCTATTGTGTGAACGACCTTAATTTGGTTTTTAAGGGTCATGGAAAAGAAAAACGTTGTTTTGGAGCTGGCGTTTTTCTCCTTAAGCACGCAGAGCATGGATATATTTTGTTTGACACTGGCTATACTACAGATATTTATAATTGTGGTTTTATTGGCAAAGTTTATAATCTATTCAATCCGACTTTTGTGAATCCAGAAGATATGATAGATCAACAACTAAAAGCAGACAATATAAATCCAGATGAAATCAGGTACATAATTTTGTCTCATCTTCATCCTGATCATATCGGAGGTTTGTGTAAGTTCCCAAATGCAAAAGTGATTATTTCATACAAAGCGTATGAACGTTACCAGGCTCCACATTTGCGTGATCTTTTTATTAAGCAATTTATACCAGAATTCTTCGAAACAAATTTGATTGTACTCAGTGAATCACAATTGACTAGTACTCATACTGCATACTTTCCTGCCTGTGATATGTTCGGCGATGGAAGTGTCCTTATATCTAATATGGATGGACACGCTTATGGACAGATCTGTGCATTGGTAGATGGTGAGGTGTTTCTTGCTGCAGATACCTGTTGGGGAACTGATTTGATTGATAAAATACCTTCTATGAAGTTTATCCCTAAGAAAATCCAGGACGATTATTCAGAATATCTTAATGTAAGCAGAATACTTGCAAGAATGAAGAATGATGGCATACGTCTTTTGTTCAGTCATGACAAATACAATAGAAAGGAGATTTTGTAATGAACAAGCTAATGATATTAAAAGAGTTTATCAGGGTACGATGGTTTAATCGTTTCAAAACTCGTGAAGACTTGGAAAAATATCAGCAAAAGATTCTTGCCAGACAACTATCTTTCATAAGAACCAATTCTCCATATTTCCGAAAACTTAGGTTTAGTAGTGTTGAAGATCTACCTGTGATGGACAAACAATTCATGATGGAACATTTCAATGAATTGAATACTGTTGGCGTAGATCGGGACAAAGCACTTCAACTGGCTATAGACAGTGAAAAAAATCGTGACTTTGACAAAAAACTTGATGGAATATCTGTTGGATTGTCGTCTGGAACAAGTGGACATAGAGGCCTCTTTGTCATCAGTGACAAAGAAATAGAAGCTTGGGCTGGTACAATTTTAGCCAGAGTGTTGCCTAAAAATAGGATATTAGGAAATCGTGTGGCTTTCTTTCTTAGAGCTGACAATAATTTATATGAAGGGACAAAATCAAGTGTGGTAGATTTTCGGTATTTTGACATTCTGAAAGATATGGATGAGAATGTGGCGAATCTGAATACATTCTCGCCAACTATTTTGGTTGCGCCTCCTTCTGTACTGATGGTCCTTTCCGATTATGTAGAAATGAACAAATTGAGAATTCGTCCAAAGAAGGTGATTTCTGTTGCAGAAGTGCTTACTCCTGAAGACGAACAACGTT
>CAMJFV010000115.1 GCA_946405045.1 uncultured Bacteroidales bacterium
CTGCCTGGAAACTCAATGCATTCGCCAATACTATCCATAGAGCAGGATTTTTAGGGATTTGCATTGACGGAATCATTCCGTTTGTTGTTTCTTCCGCCCATTTATCCATTAATTTATAGGTTGTGTCAAGAGCGAAATCAACGTTGTTGGCTGCCGCTTTATAATAATTTTCAATGCTTTGCAAATAGTTTTTGCCGAAATGTATGCCATTTTGTAGGAATGCAGCGTTTGCCACTCCGATTTCAACTTCCATTGGATTCTCTGATATCAAAGTATTCATACGCTTTTCATACATGTTGTTCATGAATTCGAGCGGCATGTCTTGCTGGCCTAACATTTTTGTGATCTCTGCGTAAGCACTGTCGTCGTCTGCTCCGTTCACCAACATGGCAAGTGCAAACTGTAGACTTGTTGGCGAGAAGATCAGATTCTTGTCTTTGTGCTCTTCGTCTTTGGAGATTTCCCAGAATAGATCTGTCGCAATTTTGTTGGCAGAACGGATTGCGTCAACTTCATCTCCTTTGAGTGTTAGATTTAGTTTGTCTTTGTTTTTATATATACAGTTGTTATATTCCCTTAGGGCTATGTATAAGGCTTCATTGATTTCCCATTCGTCGGCACCTTTTTCTCTCAATTCGTGTACAATTGATGTGTCGAGTATGCAGCCGCTTTCCATTGCGGTCTTGATGTCCCAGTTGGCAACATCGCTTTCCATGCGTGCGATTTTTTCATCGAATGTCACTTCTGCTCCATTCAAAGGATAAAGAGTGGAATAACCATCTGTACGTGTGACTTTGATGAAAACTTCGTCTCCTTCTTTTACATGGCTCACACGATCAGTTTTCTCTACCTTCACATCATATTCCTTTCCATCAGGCAAATTGATGTGCATATATTGTGTCGCGTACATTGTGCATGACGCAATCAATCCGAATGCTGATAGTAAATGTTTTCTCATAATTTTATTCTTTTACAAGTTTGACGGTTTGTGAGTCTGTTTTAAGGATGTAGACTCCTTTTGTTTGAGGCAATTTTATTTCTGCCACACCGTCGCCTGATGCATTCGTTTTTTTGATGACCGCTCCTGCTACAGAATAAAGAACAACAGAAGAGTTCGGCTGTAATCCCTCTGCTTTTACGTGGTTGTTATCGGAATAAGTGATTCTAATCTCATTGTTTCCCAAAATTTTGGCATCGCTTACCGTACCGTCTGTGAAATGATATGAATCGACGGTGCTTAGGTCGAATGCGGCTCTTGCAGGTCCGCTTACAATGAAACTGTCTGTTGAATAGGTTATTTTGGGTGATTCTGCCAAAAGATACGAATATTTCGTTCCGTCTGTCAAATCAATTGTGACGTGAGTCGTTTCAGCGAACACAGATGTTGTGGAGGCCATTGCTATCAATCCTCCAGCTAAACGTAGTAAGTTTTTCATATTTTAGTTTTTTTATTTGTATTCTGTTTTGAAAATTCCATCTACAATATTGTAGACGGAATTTTATTTGATAATGGTTTGCTATTTTTCTAGAGTCGGATCATTAATCAATCCGATGAAGAGCACCTCGTGTGTCTTAGGGTTGTTGATTGTCACAATAAACGGACGGTTCACGTCTACATTGACAATCTCATCCATGTAAGCACTTCCACAAAGCTCGATCGTCGTTACGGCAGCTCCTTTCGCACCGTCTTCATCGATTTCCAAATGTGTCAGTTGTCTTACTTTATCTACTTTTGCAATTTCAGCAATATTGCCGAAATTTGTGATGAATGTTTTTTCAAGTCCGATCTTTTCCAATGCTTCATTCAACTTAATCTTTGTGTCTACATTGAATTTCGGCATATAAAGATGTGCGTTGTAAAATAAGGTATATTCATTATCGTATATTTCAATTTTATATTTTATATTGTCGAGATCAATTTCGGCAAGAGCGGCTTCTGGTGAAACACCTTCTGCAGGTAGGATTACATTCATTTGGAAATCCTCATAAAATGGCAGAGTTACGAGTTGATAGTTCTCTCCTTCTGAATATTTATTCAAAAAGTAGCCCTCCATCTTATTCACTTGCTTCTCTTCACCTTTTGATGTGGTGAATTTGCCTGTCTTTGTTAACTCAGGACCGAATTTTTCTTCCCATTCCGACTGAAAACTTAGTGCATTTGCTAACACTAGAATCAATGCAGGGTCTTTTTCAATTTCTAGTTTTTTTATCATTCCATTTGTAGACTTATCTGCCCAATTGTCTATAGCTGTGTAGGTTGAATCTTCATTGAAGTCTACATTGTTTGCGACTGCTTTGTAGTATTCCTCAACGTTTTGCAAGAAATTTTTTCCAATAGGAAGCCCGTTCTGAATGAATGCCGCATTTGTTATTCCAATATTGACTTTTTGAGGGTTTACCAGCTTAAGGTTTGTCAAACGCTTTGAATAAATGTTGTTCAACTCGTCAAGTGGCATGTTCTCTTTTCCTAATGCGTTTGTGATTTCAGCGTATGTCTCGTCATCATCAGCTCCGTTTACCAACATGGCTAAAGCAAACTGCAGACTGGTAGGTGAGAAAACCAAGTTTTGGTCTTGGAAGTCATTCTCTTTTGTGATGTTTGTAAAGAGTTTTGTCGCAAATTTGTTCGCTGAATTTAGAATCTCAACTTCATTGTCTGAAAATTCTATTTTTTTCTCATTTCTCTTTTCTTTAACACAATTTTCATAATCTCTTAGTGTTCTGTATATTTCAGTTTCATTAGCACCATATTCCAATAATTCTCGAATTTTGGCTGAGTCATATTCACAACCTTCGATCATTGTTGTTAGAATGTTCCAGTTGGCTACGTTGCTATCCATACGTGCAATCTCTTCATCGAATGTCACTTCTGTTCCATCCATAGGATAAAGAGTGTAGGAGTTGTCTGTACGGGAAACCTTGATGAAAACTCTGCCGTCTTCTTTCACGTGGCTCACATGATCTGTTTTCTCTACCTTCACATCATATTCTTTGCCATCTGGCAGGTTGATGTGCATATATTGCGTTGCAGATATTGTGCATGCCGCAATCAATCCAAATGCTGATAGTAAGTGTTTTTTCATAATCTTATTCTTTTATAAGTTTGACGGTCTGAGAGTCTGTCTTTAGAATGTAGACTCCTTTTGCTTGTGGCAATCCCAATTCTGCCACACCTTCAGCTGATGCATTCATTTTTTGAATTGCAGATCCTGCTACTGAATAAAGAATCGCTGAAGAGTTTGGTCGCAACCCCTCTGCTTTGACGTGGCTGTTGTCGGAATAGGTGATGCGGATCTCATTGCTTCCCAACATCTGGACATCGCTTACAGTACCGTCTGTGAAATGATATGAATCGACTTTGCTCAACTCGAAAGCGGCTCTGGCAGGTCCACTCACAATGAAACTGTCGGCTGAGTAGGTGATTTTGGGAGATTCCGCCAAAAGATACGAAACTTTTGTTCCGTCGGTTAAATCAACTGTGACGTGAGTCGTCTCAGCGAACGTTGGGGCTATTGAAGCCATCGCTAGCAATCCTCCAAATAAATGTAATAGGGTTTTCATATTATAGAGTTTTAATTGTTTAGCCTAATATGTTTAAGAGTATTTTCTGAAACATCCCGTCTGCAATATTGAAGACGGAATGTTTTAGAAATATTCAGTTATTAATTCAGTGTCGGATCGTTAATCAATCCGATGAAGAGTATTTCGTGAGTCTCAGAGTTGTTGATTGTCACGATAAATGGACGATTAACGGTCACATCAATATACTTATATTCAAAAGGAGCACTGCCAGGAAGCACTATAGTGGATACAGCGGCTCCTTTTGCACCGTCTTCATCTATTTCCAAGTGTGCAAGTTGAGTTATCCCCCCCACTACTGTAGCTTCCGCTATATTATTGAATGATTTGGTGAATGTTTTTTCAAATCCCATTTCTTTCAGTGCTTCATTCAATGGAATATTGTCGTTTGTGTTGAATTTTGGCAATGAAAGCGATGGACAATATATGGTGTCAATGCCATTCTTTGATGTGTCACATCCATATTTAAATGTAATGTTATCAAAGTCGATTTCAGCAAGAACTGATTCTGGTGAGACTCCTTTTTGTGGCAGAATCACATTCATATAAAATCTATCTTGGAAATTAAGTTTTACTAATTGATAATTCGGTCCTTCTGCATAATTACTTCTGTAGGTTTGGTGCATCGTCTCAACTTTTTTCTCTTCTCCTGTAGACGTGACAAATTTGCAAGAGTCTGTTAGACTAGGATCAAATTTTTTGTCCCATTCGGATTGAAAACTTAGTGCGTTTGCCAACACTGATTTAAGGATAGGGTTATATTCAATACCAGAGCTAGGAATCATTCCATTAGTGGACTCTTTTGTCCTATTGTCTATTAATGAATAAGTGGAATCCTGGGAAAAGTCAACATTGTTGGCTGTTGCTTTATAGTATTCGTCAAGGTTTTGCAAGAAGTTTTTGCCAAAATTAATGCCATTTTGCAAGAAGACGGCATTGGCTATTCCTATTTTAACTTCATTTGGATTTAACATTGTTAGATTAGTCAAACGTTTTTTATAAAGATTGTTTAACATATCCAGCGGCATGTCCTTCTTACCCAACGCTTGGGTGATTTCTGCGTAAGCCTCGTCATCATCGGCTCCATTTGCCAACATGGCTAATGCAAACTGTAGACTTGTGGGCGAGAAAATTAAGTTCTTGTCTTTGTGCTTGTTGTCTTTTGAGATTTTTGCACAGAGTCCTGCGGCATATTTGTTGGCTGATTGTTGTGTCTTTATCTCATTCTTGTCAAGAGTTGTTGATAGAGCCCTTCTTTTTTGGTTAATACAATTTCCATATACTTCTTGAGCAAGATAAAGTTCTCTTTCAATATCTCTTTCATCTGCTCTTATTTCTCTTAAATAATGCACTTTTGTCGTGTCATATTCACATCCGTCGAGCATTCTGGTTTTGATATTCCAGCTGACGACATCTCCATCCATACGAGATATCTCTTCGTCAAATGTCACTTCTGCTCCAGTTGAAGGATAAAGAGAGTATGAGTTGTCTGTACGGGAAACTTTGATGAACACTTCTTCGCCTTCTTTCACGTGGGTCACATGATCTGTTTTCTCTACTTTCACATCATATTCTTTGCCATCTGGCAGGTTGATGTGCATATATTGCGTTGCAGATATTGTGCATGCCGCAATAATTCCGAGTGTTGATAGTAAATGTTGTTTCATAATAAAAAATTTTTATCCCTATTCTCAGATAATCTTGTTTGAGTTTTCGCTACGCAAGAATGTCTTGCTGTTTTATGATTTATAACTAACTAACTTCGGTTGTCTAAGTTATTGCAAATATAACGATTATTTTAAGACTTGAAACATTCTGTTGCAAAATGTTGGCTTTGAATATGCTATTCCCCAATGATTTGGAAAAATATTAAAAGCTTTTATTGTCTCCTAAAATTATAAATGTCATGCAAAAGACACGGATCAAACATTTGATTTAGTTGAATCCGTGTCTAAATAAACATGAAATATAAATGATGCCTAATGAAGAGTGTTATGAAATCTCCTTTTTCTGTCGTGTGATGGTCAACAATTTGTCTCCAACCTTCAGTTCCAGTTTGCCGTTTGGCACAATGAAACTATCGTCTCGCTTCACCATCATCACCAGCATTCCTTCTGGAAATTTCATGTCAGAGAGACGATTGCCATTAGTGAAGTTTTCCTCTGTCATTATCATTTCTGAAAGTTGAGATTCTAATTTCTCCGGCAGTTCAATGCCAAAATCATTTCCGTCTTTGGGTTCGACTGTGGATAATCCCAACCAATGGGCACATGCTGTAATAGTAGTTCCTTGTAGTAGAAGAGATAAAAGGGTGATTACAAATACAACATTGAAAAGAAAATATGCGTTTTCAATTCCTGCGATCACAGGATATGTCGCAAAGATTATCGGCACCGCACCACGAAGTCCGACCCACGACAAAAACAGTTTTGCTTTTGCAGGTATGTTGAATGGGGCAAGACAAAGGAATATTGCCGCAGGACGCGATACGAACATCATAAATAGTCCGATTGCAATGGCGACGGGCAATACACTCCACATCTCATGCGGATTAACAAGCAGTCCAAGAGTGATAAACATCACGATCTGCAAAAGCCATGTGACTCCTTGCATGAATGCGTTCATTTCTTTTTTGTATAGCAGCCTGTTGTTTCCTGCTACAAGTCCTGCTACATATACAGCCAGATATCCATTCCCTTTCAACTGGTCTGTAAGAGTGAATATGATGAAGATCATGCTCAACACCAATACGGAGTAGAGCGATGAGTTAGGCAGGTTGATATGGTTAACAATCCAAACAGATGCATGGCCGAGTATGTAACCCAATAAACCTCCTACCACAAGTTGGACCAAGATTTCCAAAGCTAATCCCCATCCGGAAAAC
>CAMJFV010000116.1 GCA_946405045.1 uncultured Bacteroidales bacterium
TATGCTCGTATAGATGGAAACAGCTCTGTAGCTTTGGATGCGGCCGCAGCGTCTGCTTTAACTCATATCGCTGGACGTGACACTGTGAACTATACATATAAGATCAGTGATGCTGATAATGTGTGTGTGGCTTCTGATACAGTCGCTGTCACAATCAATTTCAAACCTACTACTCCGGAAATCGTGGATTCTCAGGACACTGCTTTCTTGTGTTCAGACAATGCGGATCTTAAACTTTCCGCCGTCGACACAAATAAGGATAAGACAAACACAGCTGTCTTCTGGGGTGAATATAAGAATGGAGTGCAGGGCAATGATTATTCTGTTGTCGCATCTGCGTCTCATGTGGCTTATACGGCATTCTCGAAGAATCTAAAGAGCGGATGTGTGAGTGAGTACGACACCACATTCGCCGTGGTCGCAACTCCTGTCAAGGTGGATGTTATAGAGGATTCTGTTTCAAAGAAATGTGCGGGCGAGAAGATAAATGTATATGATGTGCTTGTCAACTCGTTCCATTTCGACGCTTCTATCTCTCGCTCGTTTATCAAATATGAGGCGACGCAGAATGGTGTGCCAGCTTCGAAGTCTGAATTGTCGTCTGTTAGCAGAACTGTGCAGGATACGATAAAGTTTGATATGACAGCGACAGACACGTTGACCGGTTGTTCGGCTTCAAATTCAGTGACTGTCATTTTCCACAATCGTCCACAGAATAAGATTGTCGCACCTTCGATCGCATGTGTCGGCAATCCGTTTGAAGCAACGACAGTGGGAGAAGATAGAAAGGCTGCATATTCTTGGCAGACCAAGGATGGTGTCGAACTTTCGTCTATTGGCTCAGTCAAGATCAATTCTTTGGCTCACGACACAACTTTGCTGTTGGTCACTAAAATAGATGGAACAGGTTGTCTCGACACTCTTGAGCATAAAGTCAAATTGTATGTCACTCCTGATAGATTGGAGGCTCAGGATCCGTTCCGATTCTGTCAGACTGATGCTGATGTTAAGGTGGAGATCGAACGTGACGCTGCTGATGTCGCCGCTTACAAGCTGGAGTGGACATCTGATGTCGACAGCATAGTGGTCGATAAATTTGTCGCTTCTGCCAAGAAAGACACCGCTTATAAGTTGACGGTGAAGCAGCTGAATATTACTGCTGACACAGTTTGTAAGTCGGATCCAATAGTTGTCGACGTGGAGATTACCAAACAGATTTCAATTGCTCTTGCTGACACTGCGATCTGTATGCCTCTCGACTTTGATTTGGCAAAGTATGCTCAGACAAAGAAGATTGTTTCGGATGAAGGATTCCTGCCTGAGTTGACATCTGTAAGAATGTACGACGGTGGTGTGACAAAATCTGTTGGCGATTCAACTTCTATCACAACTCCTGGACTTTATGAAATCGGATACACAGATAAATATGGATGTCCGGTCTTGACAAATGTGAAATTGGCATTCATCAACAAACCAACAATTCCAGTGCTCGACACTGACAGCTCATTCAACCTATGTCTGAACAACGACACTGTTGTGACTCCTGTGGTTGTGTCGGGAGATTATGAGTTTGTATGGAGAAATGTGGGTGCAGACAAATCTTTCACTGCTGAATCGTTGAAAATAGATGCTTCCAAACCGGTGGATGATGTTGTATATAAGGTTGTGAGACGAGACACAATATATGGTTGTGAGAGTGATCCGCAGTCGTTGACATATAGTGTGAAAGCTCCTTTCGCATTTGATTCTGTTCCAAATGTTGATATCTGTGAATATGAGACTGTAAACTTGGATTCGTTGGCTAAGAAGCATCTTCGTCCGCTTGACAATCTGGTGATTGATATCCACCGTGACGGATATAGTAGCAATATATCATCTGTCGATGTTGAGGCTGTCGCTCTTGATGGCGTTTATGTGATGGATATCGTGGATACAGTTTCTACTTGTGTGGCAAGCAGAAATATGACTGTCAACACACATAAGAAGCCTGCGATTACGGTGTCTGGCAACAAACCTATTTGTGAGGGCAACGATTTGTTGCTGACTGCTGATGGAGCCGACTATTTCTATTGGAATTCGGTGGCAACTCCGTCGGCTACATACAAGGTGGTAAGCTCGGATGACAAAGATATCACTGTATCATTGCTCGCTCGTTCGGTGGTGGCTGAGAACAACAAGACTTGTGAGATGGATTCTTCTTTTGTGGTGAAGGTCCACACGACTCCAGCCGCACTTGCTGCTCAGGATCCATTCCGTTTCTGCCAGACTGACGACGATGTGAATATTGAATTGGTGCGTGATGCTGCCGACGCTGCAGCATATAAACTTGAGTGGACATCTGCAGCGGACAGTGTGGTGGCTGACAAATTCGTCGCATCTGCAAGAAAAGACACTGCTTACGAGTTGACAGTTCGTCAGCTGAATATCAACGCTGATACAGTTTGTAAGTCTGATCCTATTAAGGTTAGCGTGGAAGTTACCAAACTGATTGAGATTGCTCTTGCTGACACCGCAATCTGTATCCCGCTTGAATTTGATCTCGCTCAGTACGCTCAGACAAAGAAGAAAGTTTCCGACGAAGGATTCTTGCCTCAGCTTACATCTGTAAAACTATACGAGGGTGGAGTAGAGAAGGATGTTGCAGATTCAACTAAGGTGACTGTCGCAGGAAACTATAAGTTGCTTTACACAGACAGGTTCAACTGTCCGATCGCAGCGTCGACGAATTTGAAATTCATCAAAAAGCCTGATACTCCGGTGCTTGACGTTGATCCATCTTTCAACCTATGTGTCGGAGTCGAGACTACCGTGCATGCGGATGTCGTGGCTGGCGATTACAAGACATCATGGACTATGGTTGGAAATGGAAAAGAGTCGTTTGGTGATACACTTGCTTTGGATGTGGCAAAACCAATCACAGACGGATATGACGTTGTAAGAATCGACACTGTTTATGGATGTATGAGTGAAAAGACTCATTTCGATTATAATGTGATTGAGCCATTCAGAATTGCTGAAAACAGAAATCTTGATATCTGTGAGTATGAGACTATCGACCTTGACTCAGTGTCGAGAGCGATGTATCCAGATCCGGATTTGAAACTTGAGATCGTCCCTACAATGACTCTTGACGCTACAATGCCATTCGACGCATCGAAAGCTTCCGCTGAGGGTGTCTACCTTTTGAATGCTGAGCATATCGTCTCTTCTTGTAAGACTCAGTCGGAAATCAGAGTCAATAATTATAAGAAACCTGTGATCACGGTTGCAGGAAACAAACCGATCTGTGAGGGAGACACATTGTTGCTTAAGGTGAGCGGTGGTGATTTCTACTATTGGAATAATTCAACTGTAAGTGTGGATTCAGCGTTTGTCCCTGGCGTGGAAGACGGTGAGACAACCGTCAGCCTGAGTGTTAGCAAACTTGTGGGTGATGCCGGCAAGACATGTAAGGCGGACAGCGTAGTGACTGTGGTTGTGGAGAAAGTTCCTGATCTTGTGGCATCAAAACTTGATACCGCATATTGTCAGGAGGGCAAGACAAGCGCTCTATATCTTGAACCAACTGATGCTTCTGCGAAAGTCGTTTGGTATTCTCCAGAAGACAATTATCAGACAGCACGTCCGAATGCATCTTTCGCACCGTCTGCAGCTGATGCAGGAGAGTTTACTTTCAAATTCAAGCAGGTGCTTGGAAACTGTAGCACTAAGCTTCAGGATTATGTTGTCACAATTGAGGATAAAATCACAGACATTCCTGTTGTGAACGATACTTCTTATTGTGTCGGTGAAACTCCGGTAGAGTTGATCGCTAAGTGGAAGGATTTCGCATGCGATATCAAGTGGACGGATAAAAACCAGAATGATGTTGATCTGCTTCCGTCGACAGCAGTTGCCGGACAGACTCAATATTGTGCACGTCTTACTCGTGGAGCTTGTGTGGGTCAGCCTGTATGTATGACTGTATATGTGAAAGACAGATTCAATACTATAGCTGATATTCGTGATACATTCAGATTCTGTGCAGGAACAGGTGTTCATCGTCTAGAACCGAACACTACTATTCCTGGTGTACGTTTGAACTGGTATAGCATACGTGATGTGAAACGTGCGGACTTCGCGGAGTTTGATGCGGATGGCAATCAGAACAGCGACACATATTATGTCACTCAGTCGGAGATCGACGGATGTGAGAGCGACAGCGTGAAAGTTGAGGTGGTGAAGGTGCCAGCTGTTTTGGAGCGAGACTTTATGGTCGACACTTGTAAGGGAGTTAAACTTACTGCTGCTGATGTGATGGCAGAAAATAAGGTCGATTATGAGTTGACGTCGTTGGCGAAGGTGGCTGCTGGTGGTCTGGACAGCATCATCCCACTTGGTGGAAATATCGGTTTCAATGGAACTTATAATCTGACAGTCCAGAGCGAGTATGGATGTGTCGGAGTCGAGAAGATTCACGTCAACATGATCGAGCCTGAGCATTTGACTTGGCCTACAGACGGATTCACATCTTGTCCGGGTGACACTGTTGAGATCAGTGCTGGTTCATCCAACTCATGGTTTAAGGTATTGGATAGCGACAGCACAGAATTGGCTTATCTATATGGTGTGAATGAATCATATTCATTTGTCGCCGACGAATACAAGCAGTTTGACATCATTGCGATGGTCAAGGGTCATGAGTCGTGCACGGCTAAGAAAACATTGAGCTATTATGTCCACACTCCGGAGAAACCAGTTGTGTTTGGTAAACCTGGAGTCTGCAAGGGTGATGAGTTGAAATTGAGCGTCGGAAATATCGAGAAAGATTTCAGCTGGGATTACGACGGTGAGATTTTGAGCACAACTGATGAATTCAAATATGTTCCGGAGAAGAGCGGATATCTCCGTGTCAGCGGAAAAGACAAGAATGGATGTGTGGTGAGCGACACGATAGCCATCAAGGTTGTCGACATATTGACTCCGAAGATTGTGTTGCATCCAAGAATCTCGTCGACTCAATATCATATCAACAGAGATACTACGGAGGTGGATTTCGAGGCAAGACTCAATACCGCCGACGACGGAATGTTCACATATTCATGGAATTTTGGCGACGGTTCTGCTCCTGGAATGTCGCAGATGGAAAACCATGTCTATTCAGACACAGTGGTTAAGTTGTCACGTCTTGTCAATGTCGGATTGACTGTGACTCATGAGTTTGGTTGTGTCGGAACAGCATACTCGACACTTTACATTGATCCATCGATCTATGTTCCAAACACATTCGTCGTGGATACCGATTATGAGTTTATGAAGGATTACGATCTTGAAATCTTCGACCGTGTCGGCAATCTTATCCATAAAGGAAACGGATGGGATGGAACTTACGACAAGAATGGAGATGTTGTTTTCCACGACACTTATTTCTATTCGTTGACTTATTATGTTGGAGGAGAAGAGCAGCATAAGACTGGATATATAACAGTGGTAAGATGATGAAGAAGATAGCGATATATATTGTGATGATTATGAATCTTGTGTTGGCGCAAACTGCGTCGGCACAAGAAGACGTGTTGTTTACCAATCGCCAGTTGAGAATGGCGTATACCAACCCGGCGTATATTCCAGAGATTCTTGAGGCTACGATCACATTAGGAGGAAGGACACAGTGGCGTAATATAGAAGGCTCTCCAAACACTTTCTTTGCTAGCGCACGTTATTTCTTCATTGGAGCTCATTCCCAGGTGGCGCTTACTATGCTTGGCGACAAGATCGGCTACACCAAGACGACGATGCCGAAACTGACGTATGCCTTCATGGTGCCGTTTAATGAAGACTGCTATCTGAATCTTGGAGTCGGAGCTGGCTTTGTGTCACGTCGCTACGATTTCGATATGATGAACACGATGGGAGTGAATTCGGAGAATGTGGCGATCGACAAGTTGGACAACTACACGTCGCCAGATGCTGAGGCTGGTTTTGAGCTTTTGCTGCAGAATTTTGAGTTAGGAGCATCAGTCAACCATTTGATTTCGACGGGAGAGGAGAATCAGAGGATGCGTAAGTTATGGTCTGGTTATTTCAACGTCCTGATGCAGTCGAAAGAGTGGTGGAGATTAATCCCGTCTTACTCCTACTACAGATATGAAGACAGAAACAAACATCAATTGAGTGTCTGCTTCCAGTATCTGTTTGATTTTGAGTTTCATCCAAAGGATCTATTTTACGTCGGCATGGCTTATAGATTCAACTATGAAGGATCCGTGTTGTTCGGAATCAACATGTTCTCATTCCTATCAGTGTTCTATTCCTACGACTATTTCTTCGGCTCATTGCGACACGACAACCGAGGCACACACGAGCTCGGCATAGAAATCAAGATACCGCAGAAATTCAAAGGCTGTTTCGCCAACTATGGCAAGAGCCACAAATACACGAGATATACGAGAATCAAGTA
>CAMJFV010000117.1 GCA_946405045.1 uncultured Bacteroidales bacterium
CTAAATGCTAAATGCTAAATGCTAAATGCTAAATGCTAAATGCTAAATAAAAAAAATAAAAAAATAAATGGATTAGAATAAATACAGGAGGATTATGAATGAAGGAGAATATTGTTGAGTCAAAAAGTTTGGATTTTGCAGTAAAATGCATTGAACTATACAAGCATCTAACATTTGAGAGTAAAGAATATATACTTTCAAAGCAAATGGTAAGAAGTGGCACTAGCATTGGAGCGAACATAAAAGAGGCGGTAAGAGGTCAAAGCAACGCTGACTTCATTTCTAAAATGAGTATTTCATTGAAAGAAGCAAGCGAAACCGAGTATTGGCTAACACTACTAGAGAAAACTAATTATATCACTCCTCAACAATTCCAATCTATGATTGCTGATTGTAAAGAGTTGATCGCGATTCTAACTAATATTACAAAGACTGCCAAACTAAATATAGACAAGAAAAAAATGCAAAATTCGACAAATTAATTTCGCATTACGCATTTATAATTTATAATTTAATTAAAATGAGATATTATACAGGCGTCAAAGATCTTGGCGATTTGAACGCAGCCGTTAAGGAAGCGTTGGAAGTGAAGAAAAACAGATTCGGATACAAGCATCTTGGTGAGAACAAGACTTTGCTTATGGTATTCTTCAACAACAGTTTGCGTACACGCTTGTCTACACAGAAAGCAGGCATGAACCTTGGTATGAACACAATGGTGCTAGACGTGAACCAGGGAGCATGGAAGCTTGAGACAGAGCGTGGTGTGATCATGGATGGAGACAAGAGCGAGCACTTGCTTGAGGCAATCCCAGTGATGGCATCATTCTGCGACATTATTGGAGTAAGAAGTTTCGCACGTTTTGAGAGCAAGAAATTCGACTACGAAGAGACTATCATCAACCAGTTTATCAAATACTCTGGCAAACCTGTTTTCTCTATGGAGTCAGCAACATGCCACCCACTACAGGCATTCGCAGACCTTATCACAATTGAGGAGTTCAAGGAGGTAAAACGACCAAAGGTTGTTTTGTCGTGGGCTCCACATCCAAAAGCACTTCCACAGGCAGTGCCAAACTCGTTCGCTGATTTCATGAACGAGGCAGACGTTGATTTCGTGATCACACATCCAAAGGGATACGAATTGGCAGAGCAATTTGTAAGAGGAGCAAAAGTAGAATACGATCAGGACAAAGCACTTGCTGGAGCTGATTTCGTATATGCTAAAAACTGGAGTGCATACCAGGATCCTAACTACGGACAGATCTTGAGCAAAGACATGTCGTGGACAATCACAACAGAGAAGATGGCATTGACAAACAACGGACATTTCATGCACTGTTTGCCAGTTCGCCGCAACATGATCGTTTCAGACGACGTGATCGAAAGCCCACGTTCACTAGTTATTCCAGAGGCTGCCAACAGAGAGATCTCTGCACAGGTAGTATTGAAGAGAATATTAGAGACTGAATTTTAATAATTTAAATAACAAGAATTATGAAAAAAGAGTATTTAGCAGAGATGATAGGAACAATGGTTCTTGTCCTCATGGGATGCGGTACAGCCGTAAGTTTGAATTGTGGTGTTGACACAGCGTCAGTTGTTGGCACAGCAGTAGCATTCGGTTTGGCAGTTGTAGCTATGGCCTACACAATCGGAGGAATCAGCGGATGCCACATCAACCCAGCTATCACACTTGGCTGCCTGATTTCAAAGCGTATTTCTCCAAAAGATGCTGGTATGTACATGATATTCCAGGTGATTGGAGCATTCATCGGAAGCGGTTTATTGGCATTGTTGGTTAGTCAGGTAGGTGCCGCAGGCACACAGACAGGAGCAAACGCATGTGCGAACGGACCTGTTGCAGCATGTATCGCAGAGGTCATCTTGACATTTGTATTCGTGCTTGTAGTGCTTGGCACAACAGATTCAAAGAAGGGTGCTGGCAATTTCGCAGGACTTGCTATCGGTTTGTCACTAATCCTAGTGCACTTGGTAGGAATCCACTACACAGGCACATCAGTAAACCCAGCACGTTCAATCGCTCCAGCTGTATTCGAGGGAGGCGACGCATTGTCTCAGCTATGGGCATTCATCGTAGGACCATTCGCAGGTGCTGCACTTGCAGCAGTAGTTTGGAACTGCATTTCAGGATGCTGTGACAAAGACTAAAAACTGATTTCAGATAAACAAAATAGGCGGAAAGGAATCCTTTCCGCCTATTTTTGTTTTATAGCACTATGCCTTGCGAAATACCAAGCGACCACAAGGAATCGCCCCTACGATCAAATCCAATTTCACGGATGGGTTTCCCCACAATTACGCATTGTGAATTATGAATTGATCCAGACACGCACGTCCGTGCGTCTCTACGAGAGGGAATTTTCTCCAGAGTATGGATTTTCCCAACAATTATGCATTATGCATTACGAATTATGAATTATAAATCACATCTGCCCCAAATAGTTTATCAATTCCTGTACTGAAATAGCATTATCCAAATTGACATTTTCAAACACCATAAAATAACGGTAATCGTCTCCTGCTTTGTTGGCCCAATACCTACCCAACTCTATTTTGTCTCGGCTATCGGAATTATCCCTATCATCACCTTTCGTTTCAACCAATACAATTTTACCACTTTCCAAATATACAATGAAATCAGGATAATGGTTGATAAATCCATTCAAACAGAATCCTTTTCCTCTTTCCGGGTTACGATGCCAAAAGATCACATTATCCAGATTCGCCACCTGAGAAATAACACGGTATTCAAAATCATTCATATCTCCTTCATCAGTATACAAACCTTTACTTAGTCCAACTACTGATTTGCCAAGAGTGATTGAATCTTCGAACTCATATTGTGGATTACATTTTATCAACCCTACATCCATCCACTCCTTGAACTTCTTCTTCTGATGTTCCAAAATGAGTGATTTAATTTTGCTTCGGAATGCCTTTACTGCTACAATATCATGATCATAAAGGTCTTCCAGAATCTCATCCGAAAGATTATTCAATACTTTCTTCACATAATTTGTGATATGTGGTTCATGAATTTCATCAAAGTTAAGTTGCTTAGCAATTTTTCCTGCCAACTGTTCTCTTTTAACTTCAACATTGTAACCGACGAACATCTCTCTCAACATTGTCACCTGCTGATTATTGAAAGAAGACTGCTTTGGCACATATTCATTGTCTGTTCTTTTTTCCAAATCAATTTTCACAGTCTCTTGTTCAGTTCTGGTGAAATCAACATTACTATCAGCATTATCAAGCAGAAAATCTTCTGCCAACATTGTCTTGGACACGTTCACATAATCACCCATTGAAAAAAGGGAATTGCTTTTTATCTTTTTCTGAAAGACTGGCAACTTTATCGTTTTTGCCAAATTAGCAAAATCATCTTTTATTCTATATGTTTTCACTTTATCTCGGATTTCATTTGGGATTTCAGCACAAGAATTCTCTTCTGCATTGGCTTTTTCATAATCGACATTTTGTTGTTGAGCCTTGGACAGCATATCTTCTACATGTTTGTTATCGGTTTCATTATTGGAAGACGTCGCTGTCTTGATTTGCTCTATATCAAAATCTTCTTGCGAAAGATCTGATTCATCTGTCTTATTATCATTCTGTAATTGAGACAAAGCATTTGGAGACGAAGTAGTCGACTGATCGAAAATTGAAATTTGTGTCGGAGTGTTGACAGAATTATCCGACAGCACACTGTTTTCTGCCAATCTGTAATCTTTCTGACTGAATCCTGCATTATGCAAACTATGTATCACACTCTCCACTGTCTCCCTGAAATTTGAAGAGGAAGTGAACACGTATGAAAAGTTGAGAAATTCATCTGTATGATGCGAAGTATACGGCAATCGTAAGATACGGCCCAAAATCTGTTCAACATCAACCCTTGAATTCTTATTTGCCAACGATGCTAAAATGTAGGCGAACGGACAATCCCATCCCTCTTTAAGTGCATTGACCGTGATAATATATCGGATTTCACAATCACGACTCATCAGATCAATGTTTTTCAACTCGTTCTTTTCAGCAGTCTTTATTGCAATATGACCTTCTGGGATTCCTGCCTTCACAAGATTATCCTTCACCTTATCGAAAGTAATAGTGTCTTTCTCATTCTTTGGCTGGGCTTGGAACAATACAATAGGTCGGATATAAGCACCTCCATTTTTCTCCATTCCAACGGCTCTTTTTTCAAGATTACGTTGCATCTGAATAGCATCAATAATAACCTCCTCCGTGCTGTTTCTGTTGTAAAGGATAACTGGAAGTTTCACCATATTGGCTTTTTTCAGACTCATGGCATCCACGAAACTTATGATGTTACTTTTTTTACGAGGAGTGGCAGTGAGATCGAGAATAAAACGAGGATTGATATTATTAAGCATATCCAAACGAAGATTCGCCTCAAAATTATGACTTTCGTCTATAATTACAACAGGATTGAGATGAGCTATGGTCTGAATAAGAGAGGTTTCGTCTGCTCCATCTATCTTATTATCATTTCCGTATGAATTTGCATATTCCGCAAGACTTGAATTTTCGCGATAAACGCGTCGCCCATCTTTATTATTTGAGGCAAACGACTGTACACTCAACACAAAAATCGTCAGTTGATTATGTATCTGGTTGGGTCTGATACCTTGTCCACTGAGTGCGGATTCCTTGTCAACTACCTGCACAGCATGATTAAAAAGAGTATCTATTTTCTGTCTGTAAGGATGTTGTGGATTACTCAAATTTCTATAAGTCTGCACTAATATAGGATCGCTAGGGACAAACCATACGACAACCTGAGGAGCATCCGAAAGAGAATGATCGAAAATTGTGCGTAAAGCATTGCAGGCAATAAATGTTTTTCCACCGGCTGTAGGCACTTTGAACATGACACGTGGCACGCCTTTGATTGTGTTGTCGTATGGGCGTAACGCATCACAATCCAACGTGTTCACATTTATTCCCTTCTGTAGCCAAAAATTGCTGTAGGCACGACTCAGATTATTGTCTTTATTCAGTTGCTCCATAAACGATGCGAGATCGTTGAGCACCTCTTGCTGATATGATTTTAGTTCCATGATTAAAATTTTCTAATGTCTCTCGGTATCTTTTTGAAGACAATGTTCTTGGCCAACAAATCTTCTTTATCTATCAAACACTGATCAGCATAGATAATATACTGCTCTGCACGTTTTTCCACGATATCAAGAGTATCGTAAGACAAAGTAGTGATTCGTCCCTTCTCGTAATAGAAATAATACCCTGCACCATTATGATTGCCTAAATAGTATTTGTCGTCCTCATCTCCACAATATGGAACATGAGTTTCCGAATACCATATATATTCCTTTATTTTTTCTACAGGCTGATTCTCATTTATATAGTCGCCAATCATGATGGGTTCTCCCAACTCATAATATGAAAACGAACCGCCAGTTCCTTCCACTGCATTTTTTCCATCTCCATATCCATTGATGACACGACGAACACGCTCGGCAGTGATGGACTCAGCATAATCCTCCATCTCCACCAAGATGAATTTTCTATTGCCTCCATCCTGCTTGTTCAAATTCAATACTGCATGTGCTGTAGTGCCCGACCCTGCGAAAGAATCGAGAATGATGCTGTCATGAGCAGAAGCAATTTGAAGGATACGATTAATTAAATGTGTTGGTTTTGGTGTATCAAAAAGTGCAGAACCTCCGAAAATAGCTTTTATTTCCTCTCTTGCCTCATGATTATGTCCAACCTCATTAAACCTCCATAATGTTTTTGATGGTATACCTTGTTTTTTTAAATCACAAAGAAATGTTTTTCTAGAAGGGACCGAATTTCCATCTTTTCCAAACCAAATCTCATTATTTTCCTCCATTTCTCTTAAAGTTTCTTCTGAATATCTTGGATAAGTTCCTTTAGGAGGAATAAAAACTACGCCGTTTTTGAAAACGTAAGAAAAATTTGCTGTCTTTTCCGAACCACTTTTTGCATGAAGAGGAGTTGATTTCCAAACTCCCTTAGGATGATTATCAGGATTCTTGTATGCTGCATCCATCTCTGGAGTTCTCGGAAGTGGATTTGGTCTCCACAATTCTTTATTTTTTGCATATAAAACGATAAAATCATGATTATCAGAAAGCCATTTTGCATCATTAGATATAGTATATTTCTTTTCCCAAATGACATTTGCCACCAAATTTCCAGCTCCAAAAATCTCATCACAGATAAGTTTCAAATTAGCTTGTTCATTGTCGTCGATAGAGATAAAAATAGCCCCATCATCAGAGAGAAGCTGACGAAGGAGAGACAAGCGAGGATACATCATGCAGAGCCACTTATCATGACGGCTGAGATCTTCCGCCTCTTTCCCGACCACCTGACCAAGCCATT
>CAMJFV010000118.1 GCA_946405045.1 uncultured Bacteroidales bacterium
CTTGGAAACTTGCTCTCGCTTTTCTGATTTCCTCGTGAGACAATCCCTTCAAAAGAGATACCGCACAAGTTGCTATTGCATTCTCAATATTGATGTAGACTGGAACACCCAAGTCTACTCCCTTCAATACGCCCAACGGATAAACCACGTCGAAGATGACTTTTCCATTTGCGATCTTGATATTCTCTGCATGGAAGTCTCCCTTCTCCACAGAATAAGTATAGATTTTCACACCTTTCTGCACAACTGGCTTGATAGGAAGGCCATCCTTCATAATCAACGCACCTCCTGGTTTGATAAGAGCCACAAACTGTTCAAAGCTCTTCAGATACTCCTCGTAAGTGCCATAAATATCAAGATGGTCGGCATCTGTTGCTGTCACCACAGCGATTTGTGGAGCCAGTGTCAAGAAAGAGCGGTCGAATTCGTCCGCCTCAACAACGACCAAGTTACTCTTATTGGAAAGATGCAGATTACTTTCAAAATTCTTTGACAATCCACCCAAGAAAGCGTTGCAATCCAAGAAAGAATTGTGAAGAGTATGTGCAATCATCGTAGTAGTTGTAGTCTTACCATGAGTTCCCGCGATACAGATGGCTTCCTGGCTTTTTGTTATCGCGCCAAGAATCTGCGAACGCTTCATGATAGTGAAATTGTTCTTCTTGAAGAACAGATACTCAGTAAGATCATCTGGAATTGCCGGAGTATACACGACTAAGGTATAGTTAGGATTCTTGAAATCCTCAGGTATGAACACTGTGTTATCCTCAAAGTGCACCTGTATACCCTCGCTGCGAAGTTTGTCGGCAAGTTCTGTCTCTGTCTTGTCGTAGCCAGCCACAGAATAACCCTTCGCATTGAAGTAACGAGCAATGGCACTCATTCCGATACCACCTATTCCTAAAAAGTAGATATTTTTAATTTTATCCAGCATTTTTCCAAAATTTAAATCTCACCTAAAATCACACTTGCTATTCTGTCTGCCGAATCTTTCTGAGCCAATGCAAATGCATGCTCAGATATTGATGCGAGCGACGCTTCATCTGCCACCAGACGCAACGCCTCAGGTACCAATTTCTCCACTGCCTCAGCATCCTTTATCATCACAGCCGCATTCTTTGTAGACAATGCCATCGCATTCTTTGTCTGATGGTCCTCTGCCACATTTGGAGATGGGACCAGAATTGATGGTTTACCTAACAGACATAGCTCAGATATTGAGCTTGCTCCTGCTCTCGACACAACAAGATCTGCCACAGCGTACGCATAATCCATACGTGACACGAAGTCTGTACATACCAAGTTTGGATTATTACTTTCGTCAGCCTTCTTCTTCGCGTCTTCAAAATAGTATTTTCCAGTCTGCCATATCACCTGCACACCACTCTGCTTGATAGCGTCAAGACCAGCTATGATACTGTTGTTGACCGTGCGGGCACCAAGGCTACCGCCAATCACAAGAATGGTTTTCTTTGATGAATCAAGACCGAAGAAATCATATGCCTCCTGTGCTCCCTTCTGCACATTCAAGAAATCCTGACGGACAGGATTACCCGTCATCACCAGTTTTTCAGCAGGGAAGAATCGTTCCATTCCGTCGTATGCCACACAAATCTTCTTCACACCTTTCGACAAAAATTTGTTTGCCACACCGGCATATGAATTCTGTTCCTGCAAGAAAGTAGGCACGCCAAGCTTGTTCGCAGCGTATAGAGTTGGACAACTTGCATAACCACCTACACCGACTACAGCGTCTGGCTTGAACTCCTTGACTATTGATTTCGCCTTGAAATAGCTTTTTACAAAACGATAGACAACTTTGATATTCTTAAGGATTCCCGACGGTGACATGCTTCTCACCAATCCGTTCACCTGTAATCCGATAATCTTATAGCCTGCCTTAGGCACACGTTCCATCTCCATACGACCCTCAGCTCCCACAAATAGGAACTCACCGTCTGGAAAACGTTTCTTTAACGCATTAGCAATAGAAATAGCTGGGAATATGTGACCACCCGTACCTCCACCACTGATGATGAATCTTTTGTTTGCCGCCATGTTGTCTAAAATAAAGTTCTTTTGTTCTTCCAAGCCGGAAATGCTTGTCTATTTCAACTACACTCTATACTCAATCATCTGCATGGATATTCTTTACACACAATACTACAAAATCCATAGCAGAAAATCAAACGTCTCTTCAATCCTATTCAGACTCTTCTACCACAATCTGTTTATCTTTCCTTTTGTTTTGCAACGTCTTCACATGGACACTTACCGAAAGGATTATTCCAAACAAAATGCCTGTCATCCAAATAGAGGTTCCTCCCTTACTTACAAAAGGTAGCGGCTGACCAGTGACAAAGTCGCCTAACGCCACACCTACCGCCATGTTTATCATAGCCTGAAAGACTATCAATAATGCACAAGCAAGCGTCAACATCGCATAGACCATACTTCCTGATTTATATGCAATAATAATTGCCCGCCACAAGATACAAAGATAGGAAAATATCACTAACAAACCAACAAATAATCCTAACTCTTCCAGAATTATCGAAAAAATATAATCCGAAAATGCTTGAGGAAGACGGAATCTTTCTCGGCCTCCAGCGACACCATTTCCTATTATATGGCTGTTGGCAACAGCCATTTTGGCATGAGACACCTGGTAGTTTTCATCATTAACAACAAATTTAAGGCTAGGGTCGTCTTCTGCCTTTCCTCCTAAAAATGAATTCTCTACTCGTGAAACCCAAGTAGGCAAACGATGTAAAGGAGTGCCTTTCAAATTTTCTGCAGGGACAATCTTTCCAATGGTTCCAAGAACCAAAGCAAATGAGAGGAACAATCCCATTATACACAAAAAAGGCTTTAAATTCAGACCTCCCGCCAGCAACAGACAGATTGTTACCACAGTCAAAAGCATCAATCCCGACATATTCTCCAATCCGATCGGCACCAACCATAGGCTATAGACCACAAATAATGTGAGCCATCCTTTTTTGGTAGGCACCAACCCTTTGTCCGTGGAATACTGTCCTATCCAAAATGCCAGGAATATCACATAGAACACCTTGACAAGTTCTGACCATTGTATACCAAACATCGTTCGTCTGGCTCCATTAACCAGATCTCCAAATTTTGGAGTCAACAGAAGCATTATCCACGACAGTAATGCACCGATGACTAAAAAGACCGTCAATTTGGATGAGAACAATCGTTTGACGCCAATCTGCACCACCGTCAAAGTGATCCCCAGTCCAGTCAGAATCATGAAAATATGGCGATAGAATTCTCTGTTATAATCGCCATTTCTGACTGTCACATTTGCTTGAATTGAACTGTAGACCTCTATTACCGAGATTGCGAGCAATGATGCTATAGCAATCCATATATAGAGGTCGCCAAGAAACAATTTTTTAAAGAAAGCATTGCGTTCACTCATTTTACAAGCGTTTTACGCACTCCTTGAATTGTTGTCCTCTATCCTCATAGCTCTTGAACAAGTCGAAGCTTGCGCAACATGGAGAAAGAAGCACAGTATCTCCCTTGTCAGCAAATGCGAAACACTTGTTGACTGCCTCTTCCATAGAACCCGCGTCTGCAATATTTTCAACCTTACCGTCGAAGAAAGCATGAAGTTTGGTATTATCAACGCCAAGACATACGATAGCCTTTACCTTCTCCTTTACCAAATCCTCTATCTCTGTGTAATCATTACCCTTGTCCTTACCACCAAGAATCAAAACAACAGGAGTCTGCATACACTGCAAAGCATACCAGCATGAGTTGACATTAGTAGCCTTTGAATCGTTGATGAACAACACGCTTCTCACCTTTGCCACTGGCTCAAGACGGTGCTCCACTCCGCTGAAATCACTGAATGCCTTACGGATAGTGTCCTTCTTGATGCCTTCAACTCCAGCTGCGATACCAGCCGCCATTGAATTGTAGATGTTGTGCTGTCCCTTCAAAGCAAGTTTATTAATATCCATATCTATATAATTGTTTTTTAAGTTGATTACTAATTTTTCATTCTCTAAGAAAGCTGCCATATTCTCAATTGTCTGTATCGAGAACGGCATCATCTTTGCCTTGATATCATACTTCTCAAGTTCCTTTGTCACGACAGGATCTTCATTCCAATAGATGAATGTGTCGTTCTCTGTCATGTTCTGCAGAATACGCATCTTGGAATCCACGTAGTTCTGGAACTTATAATCGTAACGGTCCAAATGATCCGGAGTGATGTTGAGCAGGATAGCTATATCCGCCTTGAAATCATACATTCCGTCCAACTGGAAACTACTTAGCTCGATAATGTAGTAGTCGTGAGGATCGATAGCCACCTGACGTGCCAAGCTGAAACCGATGTTTCCTGCAAGAGATGCGTCAAGACCAGCCTCTTTGAAGATATAGTGCACAAGTGTTGTGGTTGTCGTTTTACCATTGCTGCCTGTGATACAGATCATCTTCGACTTTGAGTAGCGTCCGGCGAATTCGATTTCAGAGATTATGTTGATGCCTTTCTCTCTCAATTTCTTGATGATTGGAGCTTTCTCTGGAATACCTGGGCTTTTGATCACCTCATCTGCATTCAAGATCAACTCTTCTGTATGCTGACCCTGCTCCCAAGCAATATTATACTGGTTGAGTTCAGCCACATATTTTTCTTTGATTGGCGACATGTCCGACACAAAAACATCGAAGCCCTGCTTTTGGGCCAAGATTGCCGAACCAACACCACTTTCTCCTGCTCCTAAAACAACTATTCTTTTCATTATCTAACCTTTAAAGTCAAAACTGTAATTACTGCCAAAAGCAAACCTACAATCCAGAATCTTGCCACGATTTTAGCTTCTGGCATTCCTTTCTTCTGGAAATGATGGTGTAGTGGAGACATCAGGAATATACGTCGTCCTTCACCGTATTTCTTCTTAGTGTACTTGAAATACGACACCTGAAGCATCACAGACAAATTCTCCGCGATAAACACACCACACAATATAGGGATCAACAACTCTTTACGTATAATCATCGCCACAGCAGCTATAACACCTCCAAGCATAAGGCTACCTGTGTCGCCCATAAACACCTGAGCAGGGAATGAGTTGTACCACAGGAATCCAAGTGTCGCGCCGACAAACGCGCACAAATAAACCACAAGTTCCTCCGACTTAGGAATGTACATGATATTAAGGTAGCTTGCGAATTCCACGTGGGCCGACAAGTATGCCAGAATACCCAGTGCGACTCCTATTATCATCGACGTTCCGACGGACAATCCATCCAAACCATCAGTCAAATTGGCGCCGTTGGAAATGAACGTCATCACGAAGATTGTGACCAACACGAAGAAGATCCATCCAAGTGGCTGAGCATAGTCGCCAGCAAACTCAAATATCGAGGCATAATCGAAATTATGGTTTTTCACAAACGGAATAGTTGTCTGTGTCGACTTCACATTCTCCTTCTTATAGTTTACCACCTCAACATTTTCTTTGTTGACAGTAGCGTAATTCTCTCTTATCACCACATCCGGGCTACAGTATAGAACTAAACCAAGGAAAAGACCGGCAGCGACCTGGCCGATGATCTTCACGCGTGGAGACATTCCGTCTTTATTCTTTTTGAATACCTTAATATAATCATCCATACCTCCCAGGAATCCTAGCCACAGAGTGATGGCAAGCATCAGAAGCATGTATATATTAGAAAGATTTCCGAACAACAGACATGGAATGATTATACCACCTATGATAATCACACCACCCATTGTAGGTGTGCCCTTTTTCGACATCTGTCCTTCAAGATTCAAATCTCTGATAGTCTCACCTATCTGACGAAGTTGCAAATATTCAATCATTTTCTTTCCGAAAATGATAACAAAGAGCAACGCTCCGACAAATGCCAATGCAGAACGGAATGTCACATAGTGGAACAAACCCGCTCCTGGGAATGTCATGCCTTCAAACAAATAATAAAACATAATCTCTCTATTATTATATTAAATATTTTCTAATAACCTCATGATCATCGAAGTGGTGTTTCACACCCTTGATATCCTGATAATCCTCATGTCCCTTTCCTGCCACAAGGATGATATCGCCCTTCTTTGCCATCGTGCAAGCCGTCTTGATTGCCTGCTCTCGGTCGGCATTCACAATCACGTTTCTCTGCTCCTCTTCAGTAAGTCCTGCCAACATATCATTGATGATATCCATTGGCTCCTCATTTCGTGGATTGTCCGACGTGATGACTACCTTATCGCTGTTAGTTACAGCCGACTTCGCCATGATCGGACGTTTACCTTTATCACGATTACCACCGCAGCCGACCACCGTGATCAACTCCGCATTCTGGCTTTTCACTTCATTAATTGTGGAAATCACATTCTCCAAAGCATCTGGA
>CAMJFV010000119.1 GCA_946405045.1 uncultured Bacteroidales bacterium
GTGGACTGATGATAAGTGTTCTGAACCAGAAGAAAAGAAAGACGATGATTTTAGCTGGGGAAAAGCTTTGTTCGAAATTGGTGCAGCGGCGTTTCTGCTTTTGTTCTAAAAGTTTTTTTATTGTGGAACGTGAAAAATTAATTTATGGCTAATAGTGTTTATGTTGTATATTGCAATGACAACAAAGAGGATCAAGAGTATGTAAAAAACTTCAAGAATGTCTTGGAAAGAGAAAACCTTATGTTAGATTTTTCTTTTGGTGATACTGATGATATTGAAGCTGTAGAGAAGAAAATTGAAGATTGCACAGCTGTACTTTTGTTGACATCAGCTGCTTTTCGTAAAAATGGATTGGTCAATCAGACTGTAAAGCTCGCTCACGATTTGAACAAAATGTTCATGGCTATGGGATATCATAGTGGTGGTTTTTTCAACAAACAATCATGGCTTAAGAATGACATGGATGTGAACACTGTTGTCTATGGATTCAAAAATGATGAACAGCTTGGAGAGGTGTTAGCTCAGTTAAGGTCTGTATTAGGTGTAGCTGTGGCTATGGGAGATCGAGTCGGAGGACTTCTGATTTTCAATCTTGATAGCCCTTGTTGTCTTTATGCCAATGAAAAATTGATGTTCACAGCTGAAAATCCAGGAAAATATAAGTACAGATTAAAAGCAGGTAACTATAAATTGGTGGTTAAATCTGTTAAAATCAAAGGTGCCGACATTTTGTCAGGTCAAATCGAAGTCAAAACAAATGAAGTTTATAGTTATGAAAAAAGCGTTACTGAAGCTGAAATTGATTATCTTTCTCAAATGAAAAAATCAACGGAAAATATTATTTTCAATTGTAATAATAAAATCAAACAAATCAATGACGAAATTAAGAATTGCGAATATCAAATAGATTTATTGACACAAAGATTGAAAGAAAATCCACCTTATTTGCCTTCAGCTGAGGCTTCAATAGGTACAAAAGTTTTATATGCTTTGATCTTTGGAGGTATTGGTTTAATGTTTGCTGGGTTTGGAGCAATTGTGGGATTGATTTTGGGTCCATACATGGCTCAAAGAAGTGCAGAGAAGAATAGAGAGCAAAGATTGGCAAAACTTGTTGGGGATTACAACAGTAGAATGACTTATTTTCGTAATCAGAGAAGTAATTATATCAGCAAACGCAACGAATTAACAAAAGAGTTTGCCAATGTTAACAAGAATCTCGACAGTATGAAACAACAATTATATAATATAAATCATTTGTTGGATACTTATTAATTGAAGGTTGATTATTATGTGATAGTCTTTGATTATGGCAATTAAGACGTTATTTAACGTCAATTCGATGAAGTGAATATTACTTAACTTTCCATCATTATGTATATCAATACCTAAAGGTGTATTTTCTGTGTTGTGATTTTGAATACCACGGGTAATCACATACATATGCCAATGAATTTAGTTATGCCCCCCTCACCCCACCATCACCTTCTCCCCATTCACCACATACACTCCTCTTGGCAATACAATTTCTTTTCTGGCTTCTGCTTTTAGATTGAAATTTTCAAGCAGTTGTCCGTTGATTGTCCAGACGCAGACAGTGACGTCGGAATCGGATAGTATGCCTATGCCATTCTGTATGTTGTAGACGTGAATGTTTTCATTATTGTCATCGTCTACGTTTATGTCCTTATATGCAGTAGGCTCAAATCCCATACTCTGCATCCATCTGTCGTAAGTGCCGTCGGATTCGTCGCTGATGGCTTCCATATCATATTTCTCGGAGTCAAAACAGAATGCGAACTGGCTGGATGTGGTTTTGGATGAACTGTTCAGACCTACCACACCATTGGCTGTCGGTGTCGCACTGAAGTTCGTCAGGACGACGTTGCTGTTGTTGGCAGGAGACAGGTAGAAATAGCCGTCGTGTGTGCCGCTGTCTGTTATTTTCCATCGCTGAGATGGGGTGTTGCTGACTGGAGCCATTGTCAACTGTCCGTTTGTGACGTCGAGAGCCATATTTTTATCCTCGTCTGTCAACTTATAGAATCCGTCATCTGCCCTCGTCACTTTAAGCGACAGATTGATGTCGTCATTGTCTTCCGTCAACTGCATCCTTCCGTCTTTCAACGACAAAATCCTGTTGGCATTTTTTGAAAGCAACACGTATGTGTTTCCATCTTCAATCTTCGCCACTCGTCTGTAACGGTTGATCTTGTCGAAAATGGACAAATCCCAGTCTGAATAGAAACGTATGATCGGATATCCTGTACGCATATCGATCGGCAACCATATATGCCATGACTCACCGACATTGGCATCTGAGAAATAGTCGCCGCCTTTCCACCTGTCGCCCATATAGATGTAGGCATCGTATTTGCCTGGCACTTTGAAGACGTAATTGCTTTGCGAATGGTAGGTGGTGGCTTTCTCGTCGTCGACGCAAGGATTGCCCAAATCGTTCCACCCGCTCAACGGTAGCTGTGAGTATGATGAGTGGGCAGGGTTGGGATCCCAACCTGTACATCCTGATGTGATTGCCACGAATCGTTTGTGATACTTGAATATCGCTGGGGCTTCATACTGCTTCTGCACGAACATACGCTCCCACGTCGGCGATAAATCAAGGAAGTCGTTTGTCAGCAATGTGCCATGCATGGTCATGTTCTCCTCCGCCGAACCGAAATGGTAGCCGACCTTATAGTCGGGATCGAACATCAATGTCTGGTCTCGTGAGCCGGACGGTTGCTCGTCGCCACGCGGACGTATCGTCTTCACGAATGTATATGGACCTGTGATTTTGTCGCTGTAAAGGATGGCGACGCGAGATGCCGCATACCCTGAACCGTTTTCCCAGTGAACCCACATCACATATTTCCCAGTGTTCGGACAATACATCACTTTCGGACGTTCAAGTGTACGCCCGTAGTTCATGTCCTGATAGTCGTTTCGTAATGGAACTTCAGGACATTTGTAAGCCATACATTCATATTTCCAGTTGTAAAGATCCGTGGATTTGTAGCAGACAATTCCGTTGCTCTTTACAGGATTCGCACGATAATTCTCGCCAAACCAATAATACACGCCGTCTTTATAAAGCACACATCCTCCATGCGCATTGATGTGGTTGCCATCCGCGTCGTTCCAGTTCATTCCCAGTCGAAGTGCTGGACTGCCAATGTGGAATTGTGAATATGGTTGTCCGAATTGTGAATCCACAGGTATCAGCATCCAATAATGTTTGCCGTCGGATCCGCTTTTGTCGCTATAGACTCCCTTGTTGTCGCTTGTGCCGTCGGTGCCAAGATATTTGCTGTTGGAAGAAAACTGTATTCTCACGTATTTGTCTTCATTCGGTGCGTAGGCAATCTTCAGATGAGCGGTCGAGTTGCTCGACGAATTTGCGAAATGGGTGTCGTATTCTCCCGTCGCATTCAGATAATTATTTCCAGAAACGCTTTTCAATGCGTATGTGCCGTCGGAAAGAGTCTCGATCGTAAATTGTTGCGACGCGTTGTATGCTGCATTCTTTATCAAAGTATTGTTGTTGGAGTTTGTCAGAAAACGGTTGCTGGCGTGGACAACGTAGTATTTTTTGCCCGTGCTGAACGGAAGGTTACGGCTGTTGTTGTAGGCAGTGATCGCAGAATTCAATTCTTTTGTCGCCGCAACAATATCCGCTTGGGAAGATCCGTTTTCCAAGGCTGTTTTAGCCTCATCTATGGCATCCATTAAAGATTTTCGAGCAGACGTAGGAAATTTTCCACCATCGTCTCCTTCTGAAGTGGACGCAAGTCTGTCTTCCGCTTTGTTTATAATGCCTTGTAGCCCGTCAGTCACAAGTACATTGGAAGAAGCCTCACGCAAAAACCAATAGTGGAGAGTCTCCTTTCCGTTTTTATCTGAATAGACGTTGCTGCCTGGAGCAATCGCGTCGGTACCTAAATAGAGATTATTATTTGCACATTTGAAACGGACATATTCGCCGCCGCATTCTTCAATAGAAAATTTGGCGACGTTGCCCGTACTTGAACTCAATTCTGTATCCCAATCGCCAGTTTTAGCGACATTTTTGTTTTGCGATACACTCTTGATGAAGTACGCATTGCCAGTAGCGGAAAATTGAAAGACTTGGCCGTTTGTGGCATCAAACGTATGGAGGTTAGGTCTGCCGTCTACAGCGGAAAGCACCATTCCAGAGGAGTGGAAAATGTAGTATTTTTTGTTAGTGTCGAGAGCGTGAGCCAGTAAAGAGACGCAACTCAATAGTGTAATCAATAGTGTCTTCATAATAGAATCATGTGTTATCATGTCGCTAAGATACAGAGTTTTGCAGATATAAAGAAGATGATGAGGCAAAAAAACAGATGAAAATAAATAATAAGAATCTTGGATATAAACCGATTTGATATTATTGTTTTAGATAATGTGGATTGTGTTCAGATGGGGATAACAAATGTTGTAGATTATGATAAAGTGAAATTTATTGTTAATTTTGCAGTCCAAATGATTTGAAAAATGACGAACACTAAGTCAACACCTACTGAACTTGGTACTGAACCGATACCTCAGTTACTGTTCAAATATGCTGTGCCAGCCATCATATCGATGGTTGTGGCATCTTTATACAATATCATCGACTCCATTTTCATCGGTCATATTCCGAACGATGGACCTCGCTGTATCACGGCATTGGCTATCGCATTCCCGTTGATGAACCTGTCTGCGGCGTTTGGCTCGCTTGTGGGAGCTGGAGGATCGACGCTGGTGTCTATCAAACTTGGTCAGAAAGATTATCCGTCGGCAAACAAAGTGCTTGGAAATGTGACGACACTGAATGTCATTATCGGTATCATCATAATGGTGCTTGGACTTTTTTTCTTGGATGAGATTTTGGTTTTGTTCGGAGCCAGTGACGAGACAATCGCTCCAGCGCGTGATTTTATGACGGTACTGTTGATAGGAAATGTCTTGACTCACCTGTTTTTTGGCCTCAACCATGTGATGCGAAGCAGTGGTAATCCAAGAAAAGCGATGCTCACCACTATTCTCACTGTGGTGCTCAACATTATTCTTGCGCCATTGTTCATTTATCAGTTCGAATGGGGAATAAAGGGAGCCGCGCTCGCTACAATCACCGCACAGACAATCTCATTGATTGTGATCTGTCATCATTTCTACAGTGGCAAGGATGTCTTGACATTCTCAATCCCGGATTTCAAATTACAGAAGCATATTGTGAAGAATATCTTTGCAATCGGAATTGCACCGTTCACACTTAATGCATGTGCGTGTCTTGTGACTATGATGCTCAACAATACACTCTATAAGTATGGAGGAGACAATGCCATTTGAGCGTATGGTATCTGTAACCGTGTGATTTTGGTGGCGGCTCAGGTGGTGTTCGGATTCAATCAGGCTATGCAGCCGATTGCCGGATATAATTTTGGAGCACAATTGGTTGACCGTGTGGATAAAGTGCTGAAGATGACGGTGCTGTGCGCCACTTGTGTCATGGTGTTCATGTGGGTGTCGTGTGAAATTTTTGCCGACAATATCGTATCCATTTTTGTGAACCAGGAAGAGAGCAACGCTCAGGCATTGATAGAAGCGGCGTCGCATGGATTGCGTATCGTAGTGATGATGATGCCGATTGTGGGATTCCAGATGGTGGTTGCTAACTTTTTCCAGAGTATCGGACGAGCTCCTGTATCATTGTTTATGAGTTCAGTACGTCAGCTACTCTATCTTATCCCACTTGTATGGCTGTTGCCGCAGAAGTTCGGACTTGACGGAGTTTGGTTTGCGATGCCAGTATCCGACACACTATCCGCGATTACAGCAGCGATTGTATTGAAACTGCAGTATAAGAAATCGTTGATGTTGCCAAGCAAGGAACCGAAAGTTGCGGATGTGGAGAAGAATACAGATGACAATCATGTGGTGATCAGCATCGGACGACAGTTTGGAGCTGGAGGAAGATATATCGGAAAACTTATAGCCAACCATTACGGCATCAAGTATTATGATAGCGAATTGCTGGTAGAGGCCGCTAAGGATATGGGCTTCGCACCTGAGATATTTGCAAAAGCGGATGAAGTACCGTCGATGCAAAACACATTGGATAGGTTAGCAGACTTATCATCGCCGAACACAAGCGAGTCTGTGCTTTCCGGAGCCAACCTTTTCAAAGCACAGAGCGAGACAATGCAAAGAATCGCAGATACAGAGAGTTGTGTGATTGTGGGAAGAGCATCCGACTATGTGCTAAGAGAGAGAAAAGATGTTGTGACATTTTTCTTGCGTGCTCCGATGGAATTCCGAGCAGAAAACATTGCGTCGCGGCACAATATTGACATCAAAAAAGCACAAAAATTAGTTGAGGAACGAGAAACCGCACGAA
>CAMJFV010000120.1 GCA_946405045.1 uncultured Bacteroidales bacterium
CATCTTTAACCTTGCCATCGTGTTCTTTAACCTGAATATATACACCAGGATAACTTTTAATGGCAGAAATGGAAACTTCGGATCCAACTAGGTTGAAGTAGTGCATAGTGGCTGGACCTTCGTTTGCTGGTTTCTCACCTTCGTCATCAGAAAGAGTGAATGCATTTCCGTTTTGATCACTTAGCAAAATGCTTTTCAACTGGGCACCTTTGTTTAATTTCAATAGGGGCTGTTTGCCTGTTGGTATTTTATTGCCATCGAATGAATAGGCAATTAGCTGGTAGTCTCCGTTCCCCTTTTTTTGTATGAAATGTTCCATATTGTCCAAACCTGATAGAGCCTCGAAATCAGTCTTCCCTTTTGCGCTGAAATAGGCTTCGACTGCGGTTATTGGAGACGATGCATTTACGTAGAGAATGTCATTTTCTATAGTATAGACTGCATTGCTTTTTGAAATGTCAGACTCAATTTGGTCTTGGTATGTGTTGTATACTTTGACGAAGTCCTGAATGTTAATGGTGTCGTCGGATATAAAATCGTAACAATTCAGATCATATTTCTCTAATGGGAAGACTTCGTTCATATGGTTGATGATCTCTAATGCCGTCGTAAGCCCTATTTCTGGAGCTTTACATGTATTTTCTTCAATCAATGTTTCGTATTTGCAGTATATAAAAGCTATGTTATAGATGTCTTTTTCTTCTTCATTGTCATTTACGAGTCTAAGACAATAACCGTAATAATCATGTTTGGTATTTAATATGATGTCGGTTTTGTCAATAGGAATCTTATCCAGAAGCGTGTAGATAAAAGGCTCTTCGTCCAGATTTCTATATGCAAAATTTACACCGTAAACGTTGATGGCATTGTAATTGCTAGTCTCTTTGATCAAATCCCAACTGAGCTTTATTTCATCACCGTCCAAACATTCTGCCTTAAACGTATCGTTTTGAATGTCATCTGTTTTTAGTCTATACAAATCGAATGACACTTTGTAAAATGTTGTTTTGTCAAAGAACTCTCCATAAGTGTAGCCATCGCCAATAAAAATATCGGCGGTTATTACAGTGTCTGATTCCCATTTTATGTTAAAAGCGTCTTTTATATAGAAAGAATCTTTGTCCATAGGTGATGAAAAAACTAGCTTGATAGTGGAAATAGAAGGAAATAATATTTCACAGTTATTTGTTTTGTCCTTAAGCTTTGTGCCGTTAAGGTAAATGTGGTTTAAAGCTGGAGGTGCTGTGGATGAGTATTGATTTAATTTATTGGATATATCTACTATGCCTTTGCCTATAGGACTTGTCGGGTGTTTTGCATCAATAATGCTTTGACGGACAATAGAATCATTGTCACTGCCCAAGTATGATGGATGGTTTGTTGCCTGGATGGCAAATGTGTCACTATAATAGGCAACACTGAAACTCCTATCCAAAAGCATGTTGTTGTAAATGTTGCAAGATGTAATGTTGTTTAGATTTGGCAAATATTGTAAGGCACTTCTGGATGAGTCTTTTTGAACAAGATTGGTAAGTGTAGAATTGGTAAACTGACAATTGCTAAAAAGATGCTTTGCTTGGCAGCTAATTTTACAAAAATCAAAAGAACAATCTTGGGCGAATATTCCATGATTTGCTATACATGGATACATTGAATTATGAATGATTTTACATTCTTTTAGATGCCCTCCTTTAAATCCATTTTTTCTGAATTCAAGAAATTGAAAATCTACTCTTTCAATGGTATCTTTAAATGTGAATCCATCGCAATCTTCACACCAGAAATTAATATAGCTGTCTTCATCTGCTTTACATATAAGTTTGCCTTCGCATACCAATTCGACACTTTCTTTTAGAGTCAAAGATGTGTTTGGCTTAATTATCAGAGTGTCACCTTGTGGTATGAATAATGACTTTTCTAGAGCTATGGATCCTTTTATGACAGTTGTGTGATTGTCTTTTATAATACTATCGCGTCTGTTGTCATTGTAATCGCTCACAAATAATGATTTGTGTAAACTTTTTGACTCATTTTTGAATATAGTGCTGATATCGAATGTTATAGTGTCATTGGAATAATAATTTTCAGAAGATTGCTCTGGCATCTCAAATATCACAGGCCCTACTTTTACAGTGTCTCCTGCGTCGATATGGTCAATTGTTAATGATTCTTTGTTAATTGATGCTCCTTCAACATTGGAGAATCTGATTTCGATGTCATTTACTTTTTCTCCTAAATTTACAATGACTGGATAGGCGTAGACTGTTGCTCCGAACTTGAACTTATTTTTCAATTCAGTTCCATTCTCGTCAGTATATTTTATTGTCAGTAAATAGGCGGATAAATTATTCTTATCAAACCCTTCGTAAGCTTTCATCGCATCTATACATCCGGATTTACATGCATTGATAAGGTCGTATTTTAATGTCTGCTGATCGTTGTAAACCTTACATTGTAAAAGTCGTGATATTATTCCTGCTACACAAGGGGTGGCCATTGATGTTCCGCTCATTACCCCATAGCCGGATGGCATTGTGCTAATGATTCCTGAACCTGGAGCTCGGAGTTCATAGTTGAATGTTTGGTTGTTGTATATGATGTCTGAATAAATAGGTCCATCTTCGTCCCAATTTGAAAAATCGGATAATTTGCATGTGCTGTCGGAGGATTCGACACCCAAAACAGAAGGAAACGAACCAGGGAAATTAATGCCCGAAGGATCGTTAAGGCTATTTGCATCGTTGCCTGCTGCCGCAACTATTATCGCATGTTTGCTGGCTTCTTCAAATGCTTCATGTTCGAGCTTTGAATATTCACTTGAACCGAGACTTAAACTGATGACGTCTGCTCCATTGGCGACCGCATAGTTTAGTCCTTCTATGATGCCTTCGTTGTCTCCATGACCATCGTCACCAAGCACTTGGACAGGCATGATGATGGCATCTGGATTCATGCCTATCAATCCTTTATTGTTGCTTTTAGCTGCCGCTATACCAGCACAATGGGTTCCGTGTCCGAACTTATCGTAAATTCTTGAATTGTCCCATATCATGCTGTATCCTATTGAGTCGTCTACATAACCGTTGCCGTCGTCGTCAACTCCAGGTAATCCATTGAGTTCTGCATCGTTTGTCCAAATTTTCCCAGAAAACTCTTCGTGGTCAATGTCTAGACCTGTGTCAAGAATGGCAATGACGGGACGTTTGTTGGTGATTGTAGGCACTTCCCATAATTCGTTTGCACGAGTGGCAAATATGGCCCATTGTTGTGAAAAAAGAGGGTCTGAGATTTTAGAAATAGGTGTGCCTAATGCTTTCTTTATATAATTTGGCTCCGCAATAAGAACATCGTCCATTTTTTTTAGGTACTCAATAGCCTTTAATGTTGACGTTGAAGATGAGTCAAACGAAAGTTTGAAAGTGTTGGGCTTGACTACACTGATATTGCGTGATTCAGCTTTTGTGGAGGTTGTGTAAATGGGTTTTATGTTGGTTACTTTCAGTTGTTTAAAAACTTGTTGTATTTGGTCTGACTCATCTGCTGATCTTAAAGCGTTGTCGTTGACAGATGTAGGAACATTAGTGTTGGGCTTGAATCTGACCAGCACTTCGCCTTCGACATAATTTTTTTTGTGTGTTTTGTCTTTTGTTGGCGAGGAACCATTGTTTATGCTTGCGCCTACTTTCGCTAAATTAGATTGGCTGTTTTGTGAACAAATCAATTGAATGTTGAATAGTGCGACAAACAGCCCACAATAAAAGAATATGTTTTTTCCCATGGTCGTATTCATTTGTGGTTTTGATAATGGAGAACAATAGATGTCCTCTGGTTAACTGATAAATAGATATAATACTTCCCTTTTTAAAGCATTAATTATACGATAGCATTAATTAAGTTACGATAGAACCAGAATCTATCTTCTTCGTAATTATACACAAATTTACAATATTATTTTTATCCTCCAAAAAACAAGAATGGTTTTGTGTATATGGTGTTGACGAAAAACATATACAATTCTAGCTTAGAATTTTCAAAAAAATATTGTGGGAGAAAATCAGTGGAATACTTAATCGTTATGTAATTATACAACAAAAGCGGATCCAAGAATCCGCTTTTGTTTGTTATTGTCTAATGCGTATTACATTTTACACCAACTTGTGAATGCAAAGTCCGCTACGTAGTTTTGGCTCAAACCAAGTTGCTTTTGGTGGCATGATGTTGCCGCTGTCTGCGATATCCATGATCTGCTTCATAGACACTGGGTAAAGAGCAAGTGCTGTCTTCATCTCACCAGAATCAACTCTTTTCTTCAACTCCTTCAAACCACGTAGTCCTCCTACGAAGTCTATTCTGTCTGAAGAACGAAGGTCTTTGATGTTCAAGATCTCATCTACGATAAGTTTTGATGAGATGCTTACATCAAGCACTCCGATTGGATCATTGTCATCGTATGTACCCTTCTTAGCTGTCAAGCTGTACCATTTGCCTGATAGGTAAAGAGAGAAGTTGTGTAGTGCGTTTGGCTTGTACATGTCCTCTCCTTTGCACTCAACGTCGAAGTTTTTCTTCAATGCGTCAAGGAACTGCTCGTCTGTCAAACCGTTAAGGTCACGGATCACACGGTTGTAGTCGAGAATTGTAAGCTGGCTTGCAGGGAAACAAACTGCCATGAAGTAGTTGTACTCCTCGTCTCCTTTATGATTAGGATTCTGCTTTCTCTTCTCATCGCCTACAAGCGCTGCGGCTGCTGAACGGTGGTGTCCGTCTGCGATGTAAAGATTCTTCATCTTGCCAAACTCTTCAGTCACTGTCTTGATATCTGCGTCGTCGCTGATGATCCAGAACTTATGTCCGAAACCATCGATAGGAGCGATGAAGTCGTAAACAGGAGTTGAAGCGGCATATTTAGCTACAAGTTTGTCAAGGATAGCATTGTCTGGATATGCGAAGAATACAGGCTCGATGTTTGCGTTGTTGACGCGAACGTGCTTCATTCTGTCTTCCTCCTTGTCGCGACGTGTAAGCTCATGCTTCTTGATCACACCTGTCATATAATCGTCAACGTATGCGCAAACTACAAGACCATACTGAGTCTTGCCGTTCATGGTCTGGGCATAGATGTAGTATTGCTCTTTATCGTCTTGTACCAACCATCCTTTGTCCTGGAACATCTGGAAGTTCTGTGCGGCTTTCTCGTAAACGCGAGGATCGTACTCGCTTGTGCCCTCTGGAAAGTCGATCTCTGGTTTGATGATGTGGTAAAGTGATTTCTCATTACCTTTAGCTTCCTCACGTGCCTCTTCGCTGTTTAGCACGTCGTATGGACGGCTTTCTACCTGCTCCACCAATTCTTTAGGTGGACGGATACCCTTAAATGGTTTTACTATTGCCATTTTTTATTTTGTTTAAGTTGTTTGTAATCTTTTTATTTGGTTGCGAAATAGAAAGTGCATGTCTGCATTGTATATTTTCTTATTTCCACACTTTTGAATCCAACTTTCAAAAGCAGTTCCTTCATCACTTCTCCCTGAGGAAAAGCATCGATGGATTCGGGCAAATATGAATATGCAGTGCTATTAGCCTTCAATATTTTTGCCATTATTGGAATAAATATTTTTGTGAAGATTCGATAGCCAAATCTGTAAAATGGATTTGTTGGAACACTTAATTCCAGAATCGCAAGTGATCCTCCTTCTCTTATAACTCTGCAAATCTCGGTCAATCCTTTTTCTAAACTTTCGAAGTTGCGGACTCCAAAAGCTATAGTTGCAGCGTCAAAACTCTGACTGTCGAAAGGAAGATTCATTGAATCTGCACGCATAAGGTCGATGAAATCGCTCTTTTTTGCGGCTTTTACTTTCTTTTCTCCGACGCGGATCATCTCTTCTGATATGTCCACTCCAACGATGCGTGCCGGTTGGATGGCATCGTATGCGGAAAGTGCGAAATCGGCAGTTCCGGTAGCTACGTCGAGAATGGTATTGGGATTAGTCTGCTTCAAACGGCTGATAGCCTTCTGACGCCAACTTTTGTCCTGTCCAAGTGACATGAGACGGTTCATGGTATCGTAGTGTGGGGCGATGTCGTCAAACATCTGCTCTATCTGCTGCGTCTTGCCATTCGCAGAGGATTCAAAAGGCATTACTTCCTCACATTTAAAATCAGACATACTACAATCAGTTTAATTTTAGGCAAAAATAGAAAAAAGTAATTAAACTTGTCGGCATTATCACTCACTTATATCTCATTTATAGATAAAAAATGTATATTTGCCATATGATGTACGAGTGAAGGTTGCAAAATGACAGACAAATATATTGATATAGAAACTGTTCTTGAGGCGAAGGCACCATCTTTGAAAAAGAAGATGACGGG
>CAMJFV010000121.1 GCA_946405045.1 uncultured Bacteroidales bacterium
ATATAAATTTTTAGCTAATCTTTTTGCAAATTCCTGATTTATATCATAGTATGTGGGGGCAGTTTGCTGCCCCCACCCCTTATATCAGATTTCACCTTTTTGAAAATATTTATCAGATAATGTTTTCCACGCTTTCTTTTCCTTGATTGATCGAACTTTGTCTTTTGTCAGTCCTTCAATGGAGTCTTTTAACTCGTCGAATACTGTTTGATTTACATATGGATCACCCTTGTGTTTTAACAAGCAATTGATTATTGTGACTGCATCATTCTCGGTGAGTGGAACACACTTAGGAAACTCATCTTTTGTGAATACCTGATCAGTAATTTCACTTCCGACTGATTTGTCCTTGAGATGCCATAACCAGCCATATGAAATCCACGGATACTTTGAAACAAGTTCCTTCTTTGTTTTCTTAACATCACCATTATTCTTTTTCAGACAATACGACACATCAAGAATCACATCTGGATCTGTTTGTCGAATTTGTTTCTTTCTACCAGCATCACTCAAGTATCGTGTTGACACTTCTAAAAATGTATCACCATATTTTATCGCACTTATAAGATGATACGATAATTCCGGAATTGAATTCTTCAGTTCGTTGTATACATTCATAATCGAACCATTATGATTGTTCAATGAAATACATATCAATCTGGCATCGTCATCATTGATTTTTCTCAATGCATTTTCGGACAAATTTAACATATATGAATGCCGTATATTGCTACCGACGGTAATCCATTCAAGATTGTTCCAGGTATTGTGTAATTTGGAACCATCAATATGATTTATTTGTAAATCCGGTTTGTATCCTTTTATGAACATAAAGCCAACGAGTCTGTGTACGGAATAGTGTGAATGACCACCACTTTCGTTCATCAGTGAAATTCTATAATAACCTCGTGAACTCAATTCGGTTTTCATCACTTTCGGCGGATCTGATATCATCGAACGTATTCGTCCATGATTTGATATCTGATAATAACCTCGTTTAATATCACAACAATCAAGTGCTTTCCAATCTTCGATGTCTTCTACCCATTCGAGATTTTCGTAGTAACAATCAGCAGTCATTCCATTCTTATGGTACACCTTCAATTTCTTTCCAATAAGATCTTGTGGAATCGCAACGAATGTCGACGCCATGATGATATCGAATGGGAACAATATAAGTCTATCATCATTTGTCTGGATAAATTCATACATATATCCGTTTGATGAAAGATATGACGGATTATGTATACCTCTTGAGTCGTGCACTTTTCCTTCAGGTGACACATTGATTGTGTTTGGTTTTACTAAAGGATGTGTTACAACTTTAAACGTGTTGGTTTGATTTTGCATGATACCAACTCCTTTCTATATTAATGATGTATAGATTGATTAAGAGAATGATACCATCGGTACTTATTACAGGTGCTGCAAACAAAGTTCTCTTGGAACTGAAGAAGCAGGTACGTGATATCTGGGAAAAATAAAAAAAATATTTTTAGGAAGGGGGGCGCTGCACGGCGCCCCCACTCCCTTTCAGATTATTCAGATTCTTTACCGCAGCTCGGACAATATTTGTCCTCACTGTGATGCGTGCGCCCGCATGCACACTTCTTAACAGAAACGGTCCGGGGCTCTTCGTAAGCGTGTTTCGCCCCGATATGCTGTCCGCAGTGCGGGCAGAACTCGTCTGTTTCCTCGATCGTATTCCGGCAATGCGGGCACACTGGCGACACACCGACCAGTTTCGGGATGGTCATGGAATCGAATTCAAGCCAGAAGTCACTCAGGTTTTCGGTGAATTCCTGGCAGATGCTGTTCATAATATGATAGGCCTCATCGAAATCCTCGAATGCTTGCGGTGCAAACACGGCGTTTGCCTGGTCAAGCAGAATCTGCTGCAATTCCAGGTCATGCTCGATGCTTGCAGCTAGTGCCTCCGAGCACCAATCCGCAATTGTTCCGCGGATGGAAAGCAGTTCTCTGACTGCGAGCTTAGCGTGGTCCTTCAGGGCAGACAGATTGTCTGCCAGTTTTTCTTGCATATTCATCATTTTAATCTTCCTTTCCGTATTATGCCCTTAACGGGCTATAGGTTTATGGTTTATAGTACTGGGGATTCTGATGGAGGCGGGGGAGGTATAGAGCCTGTCATGCGCTCTCAGCAGCCTCCCCCTTTTTTTTTACTCCCTAATCCCCGAATTTGTCAGTGGGGATTAGCTCAGGTTCAATTCTGACTCTGCCGGAGTCCAATCTTCCTCGGCAAGGCCCTTCTTGGTGAATGTCGAACGGAGCTGATTGACCGTCCATTTCAGTTCGGCCTCGCGTAAATATGATACGGATTCAGCGGCATTCGCGCGAATGAACTTCAGCATTGTACTGAATGCCTCTTCGTTGAATGCGAAGGATTCCTTAGTGATCTTGAAGACAACCCTTTGTGCATCCTTTGCATCACGATCCTCGAGTGTTCTCTTATATCGGACCGTGATCTCGCCGATGCTGTAATCAGCAGTGGTGCAGATGTACAGCCGGAACTCGTCTTCAGGATCGTCGTCCTCGTCATATTTGACAGCGACCTCTTCGTCGTAAAGCTCCTTCTTACGAAACTCCCCATCGGTAATCTTCTGGAGTCCCGCAGAAAGGCAGATGCCCTCACAGAAACTGACGAACCGCTCTTTGCGGTTCTCGTCAGCCTTAAGCTGCTTGACCTGGTTGCGGAGCTCAATGATCCGCTGCTCCAGTTCCACAGGAGCGGAAGCTTTCCCGAAATTCGTTTCGATCTCTGCCATTTGAATCTCGAGATTTTTCAGTTCTTTCTCAAATACTTGCAGTCTTGTCATGATAAACCTCCAATAATCTCCTGCACTTATCGGCTGCAGGAACCATCGATTTCAGAGCAGCATACAAAATTTACCACTCCGGAATAAGTTTCAGCATTGGGGTGAAATGCTTATTCCTTATTCACATTAATAATATATAGATAGAAATCAAGAAAAATCGGAAGAAACGGTTCTGTAATCTCTTACGAAAGGAGAATATTATATGCAAATCAACTATCATGATTGGTTTCTAAAGTCCCATCATTATCTGACGGGAACTCGTGATGGTGTTACCACATACAATGACACCAAGTGGTACACACTGAATGAACGGATGAAAACGCTGATTGATCTGAATTCTGATTTGATCAAATATCAACCGTATCAGGTCGTTGGTAACTATACGGCGTTCAAACGCTTGATGGACTTGCTGGAGAAATCCAATTATACATTCGAAGACATGGATCAATCTCTGATTAAGACATATAAAATGTCTCTGCAGAATGCGATGAGTTCCATGGTTGTAAACACACATGCCGTCATTGCGCATTATTCTTCATCTGATAAGAAACATGTTACACCAGGAAGAACTGACCGATTCTATACGATTGATGTACCGTATACACAATTACATTTTGGAGATCGTGATGAGTTCGTTCGTCAACGTCTTCATGAATTCTATGAAACAGAAAATGGTTACTTTATGGAATCTGATAAATTCCTGACAAAATACATTTCTGATATTCTTGGATTCACGTTTCTGTGTACAGTAAACGGTTTCATTACAGATGACTGGAAAGTTGCAATTGATGAGAAAGGATTCCGTTTCAAAATTGGATGGTCATATGTAGAGAAAGCGGACTTCATTATTTATAAGCTGGACAAGGCGTTTGTGACAGAAATCGAACTCGCAAAAAACGATGCTCTGACGTTGGTTGAAACAAAATACATCGGTCTTGACAAACTCGGATTCAACAACCATCCGGAGTTGATTGGAGCAAAATGTGTCTTCCATATGTGCGATAGTTCTGTCAAGGCATCTGTCAGCATGACGCCGAATTTCGGCATTATCAAATCAAATGGATTTGATGCAAAGGGGATTCAAAGTCGAACAAAGAATGACATCAATACTGGAAGTTCCAATAAGGTTCGACTCAGACTCTATGTATTGAAATACTTATTCGAACTGCCGGATTTCTATCCGATGATCAATTTCTACGGTATGATCTGTAGGAAGCATGTGTACGACAGTAAACACAATCATATTACAACGTCGGATGGATCATATGTCATCACCGAATACAACGCACTGACTGAATCATCAAATACCGTGTGTTCTCCACCGATATCCGTTGATCGTGTGGATGACGATAATTTGATGTCAACATTTGTTGATGCTGTATACATGTATGATGATCTCATCAGACTATCATCAAAAGTCAATGATATTGCTACGTTGCACAGTAAAATGATTGATGAAGCGTCGTATAATAATTTGATCAGTGATATCAAGACAAACGTAAGTGATACATATGATATGATGTCACAGTTGTATGTGAAATATCTGAATATATGCATTACAACAAATCTAGTTGATGTTTTCTCGAAACAAAAATTCGATGATTTCATGAAGCAATTTGAACAGTATCGCGATGCTGTCATGCGGGCTCCGGATCTATATGATGTATTTGCATACGATGATATATGCAACAGCATACCGGAAACGTTAGCTTCGTTGGATCCGGATTTCTATCCAAGTGAATTTGTTTATGTTGTAACAAAACCGTTCACCAACGAACCAACAATCAACCGTTTGTACGAAGCTTTGAATGGAAATCGTGGAGTCGGATTCTTCTTTGATCCGAATGCATCAGAACGTTATCAAAGCAACAGTTCCAGAATCGGTATGATGAAAGATCGTATCAATCGACCGATTTCCGAGCAGTGTTTCATAGCACTTCGGTATGACATTGATGAAGCTTGCTGGAAGTTTGCTGCACCGAATATCAACCATTTCAAAGGTATCTCGAATACATTCTATATTCGAGATAACGCTGAAGAAGGTCGAACTTACAAGTTCCTGATTCTGTATACTGATACAGACAATCCTGCTGAAGAAAAGATTCCATACTTTTCGGATGAACAGTTGATGGACTTCGACAAGTTCATGGATGAAGTTGAAGCACATCTGGGATACATCAAGTATTGGGATGTTGAGTCAAGATTGATGAAGCTGTCCAAAATGATGTACGGAAAAAATGACATCAAGACACAGATCTCAATTCTTTCCAGAATTCTGGATCATAAGATGGATCGTGATTGGTTAGAAGAATATCCTTCGATTATCAATTACGAGATATCTAATGTGTCTTCCGATAACATTGGTGCTGGTGAATATGAGATTCGTGCGCCATTCGCACTGAACTTCATGTTTTATACAGTATCTCAGATGTATGATAACAAAGATCAACTTCAAGCATACTTCCTGAGACAACTGACTGGACGACAATTTCATCCACGTTATGCAGATCTAACCGTTGACAAAATCAATACGGATCTTGAACGGGAACTTATCAATTATTCTGTCATCACAAAAGGACCGAATATCTTCTCAACCAGTGACCGAGACATATCCGTTTTCCCTGAAGACAATGGTTATTCTGTGTATAACGGGTTCCCTTATGTGCTAGATGAAACACATGGTATTCATCATATGTCTACCGATAATGAATATCTGTATATGTTCAATCAGTATACGCAAGCAATTGAACTTCATCTGGTATCCGATACCGGTATTGATGCATACTATCATCTCAAATTTGTGAATCTCACAACAAATGGAGTCGAAAGCATTCACTATTACGATGATCCACGAATCGCATCCATGATGTCAACATGTATTGCTGAACTGATGGAAATCATTAATCAGATTCAGACAAACTACAAAACTACCTGGGACCAAAGTTTCGCGGTTGCATCTGCAATTCAGACAATTGAAAAATGGTCTGATAAAATGCAATCGTATATGGATAACAACGATATTCAATTCAAAATGTCGAATACGTTAGATCATCCAGGAACCATGCAGATGTTCACCAATTGGTTTAATAAGACTTCCAATACAGGTCTCATGAAAATATTCATGGATATCAAAACCAAATTGGATACGATCCGTAGCAGCACACTGATTGAACAGATCACGCAAAACATGTTGACTGAAACACAATATGTTCACAAAAACTTCGGGTATGATTATGACAAAACACGTTATGCACGTGCAGTCTATATTCATATGAAGAACATCACAGCACCGTTATCCACAAAGGGAATCCAGGATTGGGCGAAAGTCCTAAAGAATTTCGATCAAGGAAATGATCCGGTATTTGATGTGTTCAATTCACTGATGAATACAGTTATGGTATCTCCGATAAAACGAGATGATGTTGAGCGTTACAGGTTTTCAACGCTCATATCCGAATTACGGAGAAGGGCATTCAATCCGAATGAGCCCAATGCGATAACACAGGTGATTCCTGAA
>CAMJFV010000122.1 GCA_946405045.1 uncultured Bacteroidales bacterium
TAACTCGTAACCTGAATTAGCAATTCCTCCATAAGAAAATTGTAGTACCGTCTTATAACCAAACATAAAATCTTATAAATTATAGCATTAAACATTAATAACCAAACATACGCCACAGGTAAAAGAACAAACAATATTTTCAAGTTGTTTTTTTCGGTTACCGTAATTATCGCTAACAAATATAATGTCCGTCAGCGTTTTATCCAAAAAAATCATGTCTATTTTGACACTCGGAAATGGTCTGCCCGAATTGATTTCGGGCTCAACCACGCACGACATTCCATTTTATATTGTTCTCATTATCAAGATCTCCACACAGTTTGTCTCCACTCTTCAACTCTCCAGAAAGGATCATACGTGAGATCGGGCGACGCAGGTAGTTCCTTACTACTCCTGACACTTGTCGTGCTCCATACTTCGGTGTAAATCCCTTGAATGCCAATTCTTTCTTTACAGCATCTGTCAACTCTATATCCATGTTCTGAGCTGTCAGCAACTTGCGGAATCCCTGGAACTGGATCTCGAAAATCTGCATCAATATCGATTCTCCGATCGGTGAGAACGGTACTATCTCTGACAGACGTGCAAGGAACTCCGGACGGAAATGTCGGCCCATCACCTCCATCATCTGCAATGTGGTCGGCACTCGTCCTTCCTCTAGCTCCTTTGAGATCCACTCACTTCCCACATTCGATGTGAAGATTATGATAGCATTGGAGAAATCGCCCTCTTTTCCTAATCTGTCGTGCAACTTTCCTTCGTCCAAAATCTGCAGGAACAAATCGAAAACCGAAGGATGGGCTTTCTCTATCTCGTCGAACAAAACGACTGAATATGGCTGCTGGCGTATCTTGTTGACCAACATTCCTCCCTCTTCATATCCTACATATCCTGGAGGCGCTCCATATAGAAGTGCGACGGAATGCTCTTCCTTAAACTCAGACATGTCGAATCGGATCATCGCTTTCTCGTCGTTGAACAACGCTTCCGCCAATGCCTTCGTCAGCTCTGTCTTACCTGTTCCTGTCGGTCCGAGGAAGAAGAATGATCCTATTGGCTGACCTGCCTTGTTCATTCCGCTGCGTGATTCCAAAATAGCGTCTGTCAACGATTTCAACGCTCTGTCCTGTCCTACAACTCGCTGACGCAGGATTGTCTCCATATTAAGCAGACGTTCCTTCTCTCCAGCCTGGATCTTTCCAATCGGAATACCTGTCTTGGATGCCACAACAGCGGCGATATGCTCAGGCACCACCGTCTCTATCTTCTCTTTCGACATCTCTGCCAAGCTTTCAGAAAGTCGACGCAATTTATCGGTAAGCGCAGGAATTTCAATCTCTTTGTCGATCTCATATTCCACCTTTGCCTGGACAATCGGACTCAATCGGCTCACTATGCTCAGTTCGATATTCTTCAATTTAGTCAGATAATCTTCATCAGACAATTCAGAGCGACGCTGCTCCACATTATCCAACTCACGAGTCAGCCATGCCTGCTCACCTGCGGTCGTTTCGTTCACCATCTTGACTGCCGCCATCGTACGGTCGAGCAAGTCAATCGCTGAATCAGGCAAACGTCTGTCCTTGACATATCGTTTTGCCATACGCACACAATTGGATAGAGCCTCATCACTGACCTTCAAATTATGGTATGTCTCATAATGTTCCTTGACAAAACCTACCATTGTGACGGCATCATCCGCGTTCGGCTCTGCAAGTGTAAGAAGCTCAAAACGACGGTTGAGGGCCGAATCCGGCTCCACCACTTTTCTATATTCATCCTGAGTGGTTGCTCCGATAACAGTAAGATCTCCCTTCGACAATTCTGGCTTCAAAATATTGACGGCTCCACTGTTTCCTTGTTTCGCGTCGAGCAGGATATGTATCTCATCAATGAAAAGGATGACCTTCTCGATCTGACGAAGTTCGCTGATCAGCTTCTTCAGACGGTCCTCAATCTCTCCTTTATACGTTGCTCCGGCAATCAACGCTCCACAATCAAGCTCCCAGATCTCAGTGTTTTCCAAGAACGTAGGGACATTGCCGTTCACGATATTGTATGCCAGGCCTTCCACCAAAGCTGTCTTACCGACTCCGGAATCACCAGTCACCATAACATTAGGTTTGCTGCGACGACCAAGTATCTCCATCATCTGTCGGATCTCATTGTCACGGCTTACGATAGAATGTAGTTTCCCGTCTCGTGCCTCATTAGTTTTGCAGACGCAATATTTCTCCAGATTAGCCTTAGACGCAGGTGCATCGGAAGCGCCACCGTCGAAAGAAGACATAGGAATATTCACATTGGCATTAGCCTTTTTATTCCCATTTTCTCCGATAAAGCAATCCCAAATATCCTTCTCCCTAATAGGGAACGACTTCAACTGGTCCGCTGAAAAGCCGACCTCTGGGCGAGAGAGAGCGCACAAAGCGCAGATAGGATTGATTTCAAGAAGACCCAGTTTCAAACGGACGTTGTCTGCCTCCTCGAAGACCTTGTAAACATTTGCATCTGGCTCAATTTCAGCAACACCTCCCAATTTTTCGCACTCCTCCATTCTGATCTCAGCCCACTCCTCAAGGTATGACACATCCTTGCCAATCGACAAAACAAAATCAGCCAGACCAACTTCCTTGTGAAGCATCGCCTTCAACAGATGAGCCGGAGTATATTTTGCATTGCCATACTCTCTAGCGAAAGATTTGGCGATGCTGACTGCTGTCTGCAGTTCACTATTTAAATTTAGAAAATCCATAAAATTCAATTTAAACAAGTAATGGTAGATTAAGGCAATAAAGAAGAGTCGATAGTATAGTAGGTCTGACCATTAAACTCATACTTATTGCTGTTGTTTATCGCGTCTTCCAATGCTTTCTGTTTTGCGAACAAATATTCCTGCATCATATCCAACTTGGCATCTGGAAGTGCTTTGCGACTTTTCAGTTTAGAAAGCCTCAATGTGCTCAAAGTCGGATCAAACGATAACATTGAAATTGCCTCCTGCTGATTTTTCGAAAGAGTCATCTTTTTCAACTTTGACTTCTTCTTTGGATAAACTTTTTCATATTTAGCCCAACGAAGATATGTCTTATACATTGATTTTCTTGCTTTTGACGTTCTTTTGTAACGACGTTGTCCCGCTTGTACATCAACACGTCTTTTACTTATCATATCCGGACATGAACGTAACTTATCTTTCTTTTTAGCAGACTGAACATTTTTTGTATCCACTCTCACTTCCAACAGATCGCGCATGAACTGACGGATGCGATTCAATTCTGAGTCTGTCACAAAAAGCATATACTTTCCCTTTTTCAGATCCTTCGAACTGACCTTCAGATCTGTCGGATAATTGGTGACAGGATTCATAGGGAACAATGGTTTGAAATGAGCGGACAGATCCTGGAATGAGGTAGGATATCCGCCAAGTTTCAGCCAATCAAGATTAATCGAAGTACGCCATACACTAGAATGTTCAAACGATTTCTTGATATGGTCGAACACACTTTTTGTCTCGTGCTCTATCATAGAGATTGTAGAGTCTGTCACCGACAACAACAAATCAGGAGAGAGTGCCTCTTGTTTTCTCGGGAAGATAACCCATCCCTGGTGCATGCTGTTTTTCGGATAATCAAGGCCATACACATTCTCCGAGAATTCCTTATATCTGTTGCTAGAGCACAACTGTTCAGAGCTGACCAACTGTTTCTTCTTCTTTTTAGACAGTTGTTCCGCAGAACGAGATATCATATCCTCAACCTGCAACACGAAATTATTGAATGTATTTCCGCTATTTGAGAACAATTGGCAGCCGATGATTCTGCAATTATTCTTCACAAGGCTGTTGACTAACGCATTGTCAATCTGCTCCCTTTGGTTTCCATTCTCACCGATCACGATGACAATATTCTGTTCATCACTATGCTGCGACAACATGTTGACAGCGCCACGTAATGCAGACCATGCATCATTAGAGTAATCAACTTTTCGACTGAGGACTTCTGCATATTTCTCCAAATTTGAGAGCACCTGTCCTACATTCTCCATCGGCATACATCTTGAGGTGCTTTTATTCTCTGAGTCAAAACCGACATAATAGCCAAGGCGGAAATGGAAATCTGAACTATGTTTCTTTATTATCCAATCCAACTGCTGAAGGAAATTGACATACTGATTGAATTTTGCGACAACTTCTCTCTGTCCAGAAAACACAACCATAATATTAATCTTCTTCAGATTCTCCTGCAAATCCTCGTAAAATGGCTTTGTAATAGGTGTGCCAGCAAGGCTGTAAACCAGATTACAGTCATCATTGATAACAGGAATAGGAGTAGCTGTCTTTAAGACGACATCATCAGATTTTTCCGAGACTTCATTTATTCCATAAATAGGATCCACACCGACAAAATTTGGAATCTTGTTTGATCTCAAATATTTGATCTCCGATTTTTTGGGGATAGAGAATGAAGTGCCTGTATATGGGCTCATGAATGCGAACTGTTTGATCGGCATCTCTGAGAAATCTCCATACAGCATCTCACCCAATGGACGAAGCATCGAAGATGAAACCCAACCAGATGTGACAGTTGATGCAGTCAATGGAGTCAGATTTTCTGTTCCAATCACAAGACATTTGTCTTTATCCTCACTTCGTTTTGCCAAGAAAATAGGCTTTTGGAACGGAATCGTGCCAATCGGATTAAGCAATTCTGGCTCTTTATACAGTGTGACCTCTCCTTTAGTGAAGAATTTCTCTGTATTAGTCAACGGTGCTGTATCATTGACCATCGTGATCATTTTCATCACCAAACCAGTCGCCACATCAGTCACGGCATTGGATGACAACACCAGATTAGATTTTGGCATCCAACCCAAATACTCCGCTTTGTTCGGATCTTTCACACGTCGGCCTTCAAAAACACCCTTTTCATATTTGACAACCTCCACATAATCACCCTCTTCATCAATAACTGCCAAAGGCTCAAAATATGAGACCTCTTTCAATTTGACTTTTCCGCCTGGAATATGATATGTGGGATTCAAATCCCTGTCTGAGTAGACAATCCATGGCGTCTTTCTCTCTGCAGACTTCGGGACAGACACCTCTCCACAGCAATAATTTCTTGTATACTCGTCAGGTGTCTTCATTATCTTTGTCGAGGACCTAACAGGTTTACATGCTGTGCTAAGGACTAAAAATCCGCATGCAATAAAGGGAAATACACGCTTAAACAACATCATTTTCTTAATTTTATTTCTTTTTCACATCTAATTCTCAACACATCAATTGCAGGATACCTGATTCACCAACAATCTCTTTATCCGTCCCTTCTTATCACGTTCCGCATTCACATCCATTATGACGGTAGACTGTTGTTTGCCAAGGATTTTCAAGCCATTACAATAAGAATAAAAATCATTCTCATTTGTACCGTTGATCAATACCATGACATTCGAATTTCCATGCAAATAATGTCTCAAAAGATAATTATAGTTTGTATTGAACACATTTCTCTCATCGATGATCTGCTGCAGTCTTCTCTTGAAGTCGTCGGATGCCTGAGCATCTGTGTCAGAACTTTCATCGATAGCAAACTCTGGCAACACTTCAATAGTATGGACTATCGGATACATCATATTGCCAGCCATCAGCTTCACTTCGTAAACACCTACTTTTGAATATACATAGATAGGGTTCTGCTCCTGAGAATCAACCTGTCCACTCTCACCGAACTCCCATCTCCAGTTGTCGGAATTGCCGCAAGCCATAAAGACGACACGCTCGTTTTGTACAACTTTCGACGGTGCCTTTATCCTTATCAACTTACTGTCATTGGCAGACTTGCTATCCCTCACATTTACTATAAAACATTGGCTTTTCTCTCGGTTGACAATCAATCTGATCTGATAACGTCCCGTCTCCTTGAATGTATAAAAACCGGTTTTGTTGTAGGAGATATCACCGTTTCCAAACTCCCACAATATGTGTGAGGTATTGTACGTACTGTCAGAATAACGAATTGGAGACCCTAATTCCACATCTAACGGAGATACAGAGGCACGAATAGAAATACCGGCCGTGCATGATTTGATTATCAATGAACCTCCAATCAGGATCAACATCATAGCAACGACTATCAACTGACCTTTTGAAAATAGTTTATTCATAATCAATTGTTTTTTAATGTTTCAACTCCGGCACGACAATTGTCCAACTCGATCTTAAACTTCTCAATGTTTTTCTGAGATGCGGAAAGGCGTTCACGATCAAACAGTTTCATCTCATAGAAAGATGCCACCTGCCCAAAGATTCTGAATCGCGCATCATACTTATTGTC